>JAOZSF010000390.1 GCA_029939815.1 bacterium | reverse complement strand
TTACCTCTTTTAGAAATTACTATTAACAATATTACCGGTGTTACAAATTATGGACAACAAAACTCCTTCTAAGATTATTACCGAAAATTTTCTTGATGACGTCAGAAATAAACATCAGCATTATTCAAAAAAATCTATAGAAAATTTTTATGCTAAAACTGATGATAAACCTATTTACGCAGGCTTTTATTCCAAAGCTAATGTTCACGCGGGCATGTCGGGCTCGCCGGTTAATATTGATAATATATCGGACATTTGGACTGAAGTAGCGAAACAAAAAGATAATTCTCCGCGACGAGCAATATATATTCATGTTCCATTCTGTCTCTCGCGATGCAAGTTTTGTCATTTTTATCAAAGCCGCACAAGAAGTGAAGAACTTGATGTTTATTCTAAATATTTATTAAAAGAACTTCAGCTTGCCTCTGAAAGCAATTTTGCAAAATCAAAACCGATTAATGCTGTCTATTTCGGTGGTGGCACTCCTACAGATTTATCTCCGGTTTCTTTGAAAAACTTACTGTCGCATTTGAAAAGTAATTGGAATCTCGCAAATGATTGCGAAATAACTATCGAAGGACGAATTTTCGGGTTTGATGACGATAAAATTGCTGTTTGTATTGATAATGGCGTAAACAGATTTTCATTTGGTGTTCAATCTTTTGATACAAAAATTCGCAGGCAAATGGGCAGAATAGAAACTCAAGAAAATATTATTTCTAAAATCAATAGTATTGCGAAATTAAATCAGGCAAATATTTCCATTGATTTAATTTATGGGTTGCCGGATCAAACTGATGAGATTTGGTTAAACGATTTAAAGATTGCCGCGAATACCAATTCTATAGATTCGTGCAGCATTTATAATCTAAAACTTATGACCGGCACGCCTATTTTAAAAGAAAGCCAAAACGGAAAATATTCCGCACCGGCTGATATGAAAAGGCAGGCCGATATGTTTTTACTAATGAATGATTATTACAAAAGCAGAAACATCAAACGATTCGGATTGCGTCATTGGGCTTTTTCTAATCGCGAAAGATCCATTTATAATTTCATCGTTAAATACGAACAAACTTGTTTGCCTATCGGAAACGGCGCGGGTGGCAGAATAGGAAATTATCGTGTTTTTCAAAGCGGTGAAAATAAAGACTATTATAAAAAAATCGATGCCGGAGAAAAACCAATTACTATGGCATTAAAACTTCCGGCAAACAACACAATAAACGGCGCGTTAATTGGTTCGCTTGAAGAACATCTCTGCATAGATTTCTCAAAAATAGAAGAAGAATTTAATCTGCCTAAGCTAACAGAAAAATTTTCTCCTCTATTAAATCAATGGCAGGAAGCCGGAATGATTTCTTTCGATAATAAAATTATGAAGCTGACTGAAGCAGGAGAATTTTGGAATGTAAACATCGCTCAGAATTTAATTGATTATTTGAAATTAGAATTTAGAAACTCGCAAAGCAACCTGTGTATGCCGGTTGAAATTAAAAATTAGTCATTTAGCACATTGTCTATTATGTCCACAAAAAAAATTAAAAAATTCTATTGGGAAAACAGAGAACTCATCATTATAGGAACTTTTGCCGCTTTGATTAAAATCGTTTCGTTTCTCGTTTCGATTATGGGTGGCGGGATGAATCCAATTTCCATGATATTGAAAAATATCATTGCAACCGCACTGCTTGTTGTTCTTGTTGCCAATGTAAGAAAATTCGGTGTTTTAATGTTGTACGTTGTTATTACTTCTATTATTTCCATTATCGTTTTTGGTCGCGGGATGATGATTGCTCCCGGAATGATTCTCGCCGGTTTGATTTGTGATTTCGCCATTAAGTTTACCGGCGGTTATAAATCTAATTTCTCTATTCTTCTCGGTGTAGCTATTTTTGATATTCTTTTTAGAACGATATCATTATCTCTTGGTTATTTAATGATGCGGGAAAATCCAAAATTATTAATATTTGCTTATATCGCTGTCGGTGTTGGATACATCGGCTGCGTAATCGGCTTATTTGTCGGCAATTATTTCACAAAAGAGCTCCGCCACGCAGGAATAATCAGGTCGTAATATCAAAGGTTAAAATACAAATGATAAACATAAACCATAAAGTTTCAGACAACTATCTCTCCGGCTTAAACACGCTGACAAAACTTATTATATCCTTATTTTTCTCGATATTGATTGTTTTTTTATCCAACCCATACGCTTTACTTTTTCTTTTCGCGTGTTCTTTAGTTTATGTTCTTTCACTGCGAAAAATAAAAACTCTTCTTATCATTTACTTGTTAATATTGGTAATGTTTGGAATCTCTTTATTCTTCTCTTTTCTGCTTGAACTCGCTATGCAAAAAATGTCAAGCGGAAGTCAAAATCATGGCATCGGAATGAAGGGATATACCGCCGTAGTTCCATTTTTAAGAATAGCGATTATGATGAATTTCTCTATTGCGTTAATTTTATCTTCACAGACAAAAAAACTTATTAACGTTTTAAAGACTCTTCATACGCCGCGTGTGATTTTCTTACCAATACTTGTAATTTTCAGATTTGTTCCTTTATTTACCCGCGACATAAAACAGATTCACGAAAGTATTAAAATCAGAATTGGCTCATTTAATTTTTTTACTATGCTTTTAAAACCGTTACTATTTATCAGACTAATAATGGCGCCTTCGGTAATAAGAGCATTACGTTCCGCTGATGAACTTGCTGCCGCTGCCGAACTTAAAGGAATTTCGGATACTAAAAAGGTTACAAACTCTTCACCT
>JAOZSF010000389.1 GCA_029939815.1 bacterium | reverse complement strand
GGATGTGGAAAAATAATGATGAAATTCCTGATAACGGAATTGATGATGATTTTAACGGTTATGTTGATGATATTTATGGAACGGATATCGCAAACGGGGACGGAAATCCGGTTGATGACAATGGACACGGAACTCATGTTTCCGGAACAGTTGCAGCAGAAATAAATAATAATATCGGTGTTGCCGGCGTTTGTCCGGGAGCGAAAATCATGGCAGTTAAAATATTCGATTACAGCGGTCGCGGAAATTCCGATAATGGTATTCAAGGAGTTTTTTATGCTGCTAATATGGGAGCTAAAGTCGCTAATTGCAGCTGGGGCGGCAGCGGTCCGCAACAGGCAATGCAAGACGCAATTGCTTATGCGAACGAGCAGGGATGCGCAGTTGTTTGTGCTGCCGGCAACAACGGAGCGAACCTGAAATTTTTTCCTGCCGGATATGATGGATCAGTAGCAATCGCCGCAACAGATTCTAATGACGAGAAAGCCGGTTTCAGTAATTACGGAACTTTTATAGACTTTTGTGCTCCGGGACAGGATATTTTAAACTTGCGAGCTCATGGAGTTAATGAAAATTCCGTTGGAAATTTTCCTACCGTTACAAGCCAATATATGATTGCAAGCGGAACAAGCATGGCTTCGCCGGTAGCTTCCGGAGCAATGGGATTGCTTATGCTAAAACGTCCCGGACATCAGCCGTGGATTTACACAAAAATAATTAGTGAATCAGCTGACACAAATATTTTTTCGATCGGCGGCAACACAAATTTAACAACAAAACTCGGCGGCGGAAGATTAGATATTCCGGCGATGCTTAGTTATATGGAAACCAACGCTTTTATAGATGCGTATATGGAATATCCGAAAGCATTTTCACAGGAAGCGGGGCCAGGCGACACGAATTTAGTTCATATAAAGGTGGGAACGTGGGAGTTTCCGGTAGAAAATGTTACTGTTCGGGCACGTATAACAACCGATGGAATAACGATAAAATCATCAAGTTACTCTTTAGGAAATATTGCAGGATTGACAACAATAAAAATTCCTGATGGTACTTTTGATGTGATAGTAAAAGAAGATGCTGAATTCGGAACTATCCAAAGAGTTGAGTTTGACCTTGAAGTTGACGGCGTAGTTTTTGAAACAAAAAAAATCGCGTTCAAAATCTTCTCAGGAGATGTTGGTGATATGACTGTTTACGACCTTGACGGAAACGGTTCTAAAGAAATTATCGGTGTAAAATATAAAGCAGTTCAGGTTTTTGATGAAACAGGTGCTCTAAAATGGTACACTACAATTACTGCCGAAGGAAGTTTGACGCCAAATATCAACGGCGGGCCCGCTGTCGGCGATATTGACGGCGATGGAAAAGGCGAGATAGTAGTTGTTGAAAAGGAATATTTGTGGATTTATCCTTATTTCACTAAGGTTTATGTCTATGAAGATGATGGAACCGTTAAAGACGGATGGCCAGTTGACATTACAAGTATAGTAGGAACATACTATGCAAATCCGCCTACTCTTGCTGATTTAGATAATGACGGCGACATGGAAATAATTATTTCCGGTTCAACGGCTGATTATTCTAAATACGCAGTATTAAACCATGACGGTACTTTTGTTAGTCAAAAATCTTCTTCTTTAGAAAAGTTTTATCCTACTGAACTTGCTGTTGGCGATATTAATCATGATGGAACTAATGAAATTGTTAATATAGAAAGGAGTGATGAAAAATCATATATTTTTATTCGGGACGTAAATTTAAATCTCATTAATTCTTTTCCAATTCCAGGTGAAAGCAAACATTTTACTGTTCCTCCGGTTCTTGCTGATATAGATTTTGACGGCTTTTCGGAAATTATTGTGCAGGGATATATCGGTGAAGCTATCTATTTTTGCGTGTTCGACCAAAAAGGTGATTATATGCCGGGCTGGCCTGTTCTTGTTAAAAGTTCCGGTGCTTATTATCCGGTTACTGTTGGTGATGTTGATAGAGATGGAGATCTGGAGTTTTTTATTTTTCGAAGCGATACTATGCAGATAAACGGTTATGATCATCTTGGAAATGTTCTGCCGAATTTTCCGATTACTGATTATAATTGCGCAAACGAAAATCAATTGTTTGTTCATACTTTTGAACCGCTGCTTGCTGATGTTGATAATGATGATTTCCCGGAACTCGTTTATATTGGCGGTTATGAATATTCTTCCGAAGGTGAAATGCCTTATTCTTTTGTTGTTACTGCGAGAGATTTGGACGGCTTGCTTGTTCCCGGCTATCCGTTTACTGTAAACGGATTTGATGCACCGGGAATGTATCCGAGTTATCGATATATGCTTTCCGGATTAAGTCCGAACATTTTTACTACTAACCAAAATATTCTTGCTTCAGTAGGGGCGGAACTTTTCATAATAGACACTGGAAAAGCTTTCAATAAAAATTTACAGGAATGGCCGGCTTATGCTAAAGATTCTGCGAGGTCATATAATTACGTTCTTTCGCCGGGGAAATTAAAAGGGAATCTCATTGCCGATAAAACTAAAGGTATTGATTCCCTTAACGTTAATTTTTCTTCTTTTGTTATTGCGGAAAATACAAACAATCTTTATTTCAGATGGGACTTTGAAAATGACGGGACAATTGATACGGAGGGTTTGGCATTGAATTCCGTTTCCCATTATTACTCTTCAGTTGGAACTTATTCGGTTAGAGTAGTTTTGTCGAACGCTGCCGGGGAAGTTTATACCGCGATTCGTGAAGATTATATCCGCGTTTCGC
>JAOZSF010000040.1:5732-10567 GCA_029939815.1 bacterium | reverse complement strand
GCCTGCAACATAACAAAAATCGGCGCGACAATGTACAACATCTCTCTTTCTAAACAGGATATTACTGAACGCGAAATATCAGCCGTAACTGATGTTTTGCGATCTAACGCGTTGAGCTTGGGACCTAAGCTTCCTGAATTCGAAAAGAAAATTGCTGATTTTGTCGGCGCCAAATATGCCGTTGCGGTTAATAGTGGTACTTCAGCACTACACCTCTGCGTGAGGGCTTTAGGAATTACTGACGGGGATGAGGTTATTACTACGCCGTTTTCATTTATTGCGTCTTCAAATTGTGTGATTTTCGAAAAAGCGAAACCTGTTTTTGTCGATATCGAACTCGATACTTTAAATATTGATATTGAGCAGATAGAAAAAGCGATCACTTCTAAAACTAAAGCGATAATACCTGTACACGTTTTCGGTTTACCGGCAAATATGGATGCGATTATGAAAATCGCCGAAAAATATGACCTCGCCGTGATCGAAGATTCGTGCGAAGCTCTTGGAGCAAAAGTTGGTGATAAGTTTGCAGGAACAATAGGGGACTGCGGTACTTTTGCTTTTTATCCAAATAAGCAAATCACTACAGGGGAAGGAGGAATTATCGTTACAAATCGTGAAGATGTGGCTCAACTCGCGACTTCAATGAGAAATCAGGGCAGAGACGAAGGGATGGGCTGGCTGGCTCATTCCAGACTCGGATTTAATTATAGAATTAGTGATATAAATTGTGCTCTCGGTGTTGTTCAGATGGAGCGTATTGATGAAATACTTTCTGCACGAGAAGCTGTTGCTGAAAAATATAATAAACTGATTAGTCAGGAAATTCCTGAAATAATACCACTTTGCAGCCCGCCTGAAGGAACAACAAGAAGCTGGTTTGTTTACGTAGTTCAATTGCCGGATGAATTTTCTGCTGAGCAGCGTGATGAAATAATAAAACACATGCGTTCAATAGGAATTTGGTGCAACAATTATTTCCCGCCGATACATTTGCAGCCGTTTTACATTAATGAGTTTGGATATAAAAAAGGTGATTTTCCGGTTACTGAGAAAGTTAGCGAAAGAACAATTGCTCTGCCTTTTTATAATCGTCTTGCAGATGAAGACATAGAAATTGTAGTTAAAGAATTAAAGAAGAAATTGACTGAATAATGAACACTTTTCCGGCATTGCCGGAATCCGTAGCCAAAAGAGCTGTAGCCGACCTCGTTGAGGTCGGAAAAAGACCGCAGCCAACGGCAGCGGCTACAACGACTAATCCTCTTTCGGCGGATCTACAATCAATACGGTAAAGACGCAATATTTTGCGTCTCTACAATTAACGAATAACGAATAACAAATGCAACTACTTTTAAAAATAAAACTTTTCTGCGCGAAACATATTCTCTGGCTGATTTTTCTTGCAGCGATTCTCGTTAGAATTTATTTTCTTGCTACACACGGGACCATCGTTAATGACGGAATCGTTTACATCGGCTGGGCAAAAATAATGGCACAGGGGAATTTGCTTGGCGGAACTGCGCTGAATATATTTAATTTGTATCCACTGCTTATCGTTTGGTCATACAAATTTTTTAATATATTTTTTACAATTTCATACGAAAATGCCGCGCTTTTGTTAAATACTATCTTCGGTCTTTCAATTATTTATCCGCTTTACAAATTAACATTCAAATATTTCGGTCCCTTGCCGGCGATGCTTACAGGTTTTTACCTCACGCTGCAGCCGGAATTTGTAAGAATGTCAAGCGATGTACTTCGGGGACCCGCGTATTTATGTGGAACGGTTTGGGCTTTGTATTTTTTTATTATGGCGCTAAAATATCCAAGCCCGAAAGCGTGGTCGTTATGGCGGCTCGCACTTGCCGGTCTTCTGATAATTGTAGCTTCACTTGTCCGGCTTGAAGCGTTGGTTTGGATGGGGTGCTTTGCGATTACGATTCTGCTCGCACGAATAGGGAAAAACAGAGAATATTTATTTTCATCCCGATTTAAAGCGCTCGTTGCTCTCGGAAGCATGGTCATAATTCTTGCTTTGCCTGCCGCGGCTTATGTTCGTGTGCGAACGGGACAATGGCATCTTGCCCGATTGGATAAAATCACCGAGCCATGGTCAATGGGGTCAATAAAAACGAAATCTAAAAAACCACTTAAAGATCTGACCAATAAATTACAAAGCGAGATGTACAGCGAAGACGGAACAGAAAATCCTGATATCGGTATCTGCGTTCGTTTTATTAAAATGGCGAAAACTCACCGCTGGATAATTTACGGCTCGGAAATCCTTGCCGCATTGTGGAAAGCGTTTCACGGTGTCGCGGCAATCGCGTTTGTTTTTGGAGTTTGGTTTGTGATTCGCAGGAAATTACTCCCGCTTGATGATCCGTTCTCGGTAGTGATAATTGTTTCCACGGTAATTTTCGGCGGAATGTTTTTGCTCTATGTCGAAGGCGGGAAATATTATCTCGCGACAAGGCATATTATGACCATGGCGCTTGCATATTCAGTTTTTGTCGGTGTGTCTGCACTTGCGGCTGTAGGAAAATCAAAAAATATAAAATTATTGGCGCTTGGGATAATTGCTCTTGCGTTTGGTACTTTAATTTTTAAGGATAAAAAACCTATTCGCAGGCATAAACTGCCAATGAAATACTGCGGAGTAAAACTTGCCGAACAGTTGCCACGTAACTCTGTTCTGCTCCTGCCGTCTTCGCTGAGACCAATCGCTTATTATGCTGATTTACCGTACAAGCCGCTTTCGGCGCTTGAGGTTGAATGGGTAAAGAAATTTTTAAATAAAAAACCAAACAGATATTTGGTGATTAATAAAACAAAATTATGGCAGATTGATTTGCTGAACCAAATTACAGGTTCGGTTAGAAAAATAGAATTTAGTTCGCCAAATTCCAGAAAATATTACTTCGAATTATATACAGGAAAATAAATTATGAAAGTTTCGTTGACATCATGGTTCGGACCAAGAGGCGGAAGGCGCTGGTGGCTGCTCATCGGTGACATCGCCTTAATTATTACTTCTTACGCGGCGGCAATGGTGGCTCACGCGTTAATAAAATATTACCCGGATTTAACGCAGCAATTAACTGACGGCTACATCAAATCATTTTTATATACTCTGCCGCTACTGGTTATTCTTCGTGTCGCCTTTTTTGGACATTTCGGGCTTTACAGAAGCGGGTGGCGATATGCCGGGTTGCGTGATTCATTAAGAATTGTTCAGGCAACAACTTTAAGCAGTATTGTTTTTATTGTTTGTGTTGTTCTTACCGCAAGCACATTAAGAATCGGTTATTCGCCGTCAATTTTTATTGCTGATTGGCTTTTGGTAACGGTTATTATCATCATCACGCGTTTCTCTATGAGAATAAAGAAAGAGCTCATTTCGTGGAAACGTGAAGGTAAAAAAAATATCCTCATAGTCGGCGCGGGAAGCGCCGGAGTGCTTCTTCTTCGTGAAATAGTAAATAACCCGACTTTAAATTATTTTCCGAGAGGATTTATTGATGACGATGCTGAAAAACAGGGGATGATCATTCAGGGAATCCCGGTTATTGGTAACCGGCAGGACCTGCCGACTCTTATTCATACTTTGTTTGTTGAAGAGGTTCTCATAGCCATCCCGTCAGCGTCAGGAAAAGCGATTCGTGAGATTATTGAAACATGTAACACAATGGGAGTGAAATTCAAAACTTTACCTTCAGTTACAGATATTGTTGATGGTAAAGTTACTGTTTCAGATCTGCGGGATGTCGATATTATGGACATTCTGCGGCGTGATCCAATTCACCTTGATACCGCGCGAATTAAATCTTCGCTCACAGGAAAAATCATTCTCGTTACAGGCGGCGGCGGTTCGATAGGGAGTGAGCTATGCAGACAGATTGCTAATTACAAGCCGAAAGAGCTTATAATAGTTGAGCTTTCGGAATTTAATTTATATCAGATAGACAAAGAATTAAAACATAAATTTCCCGAACTTAAAATTTTTTCCTATATTGCTGATATCAAAAACGAAGCCAGATTAAAATACATTTTCGAACAGCACAAACCTGATTACGTTTTTCATGCCGCGGCATATAAACATGTCCCGATTATGGAACAAAATCCGGTTGAAGCTGTGCTGAATAATATTAAAGGAACTATGCACGTCGCTCAGGCAGCCGATAAATTCGGCTGCGGGGAGTTCGTTATGGTTTCTACTGATAAAGCCGTGAAACCGTCAAGTATTATGGGCGCAACAAAACGCGTAGCGGAAATGTATGTGCAAAGCTTTAATACTATTAGTAATACAAACTTTATTTCAGTTAGATTCGGTAACGTACTCGATTCTTCCGGATCGGTTTTACCGCTCTTTAAAGAACAGATTATTCGCGGTGGTCCTGTTACTGTTACGCATCCGGAAATCACCCGCTTTTTTATGCTTATTCCTGAAGCGTCGCAATTAGTACTTGAAGCGGCGACTTTCGGCAAAGGCGGTGAAATTTTTATTCTTGATATGGGAGAACCGGTTAAAATAATCGATCTCGCGAGAAATTTAATACGCCTGATGGGGAAACAACCCGGTCAGGATATTTCTATCATGTTTACAGGCCTGCGCCCTGGTGAGAAACTTCACGAAGAGCTGGTTTATGATGGTTCCGAACAGCCAACCAAAATGGAAAAAATCATGGTTACGCGCTCAGAGCCGAGAAACTGGGATGATATTCACGAGAAGGTGTGCGATATTATCGCCGTTGCCTCGGTGAATAATGTTCAGAGAACTTATGAATGTCTTCAGGAACTTGTTCCGGAATATAAAATAACAAAGAATTAAT
>JAOZSF010000040.1:0-5632 GCA_029939815.1 bacterium | reverse complement strand
TAATAAATAGAAACTATGTCTTTAGAACTTATTCACCTTACCGTTGCCATATTTTTTACTCTCGGCGTTGACGCGTATGCCATTTTTAAATATTTTAAGTGGGACCTGCGTAAAGCATGCGCGGTAAGTCTGCTGATAAATTTTGTTTCAATGATCGCGGCTTTTATGGCTCAGCAATATCTTGTAACAAAACTTCCTTCGGAATGGTTTTTCCTTCATCATATTTCTAATAATTACGCGTCGGTATTTTTTACTTTTACTGTCGTAACTATAATTGTAAAAATTCTCGCTGAAACTTTGGTTCTTTCTTTCTTTGATAAAGAAATCTCTACTTCAATATTGTGGACCGTTGTTATTGTGATGAATCTCGTTACCGCTTTGCCGGGATCTATTTATGATTTTGTTCGCGGAAAGCCGGAAATAAGCCGACCGTTCACTTTGGTTGAAACCGCCGACTGGGTTAAAAATTCAGGTGATAAAATTTATTTTCTGGACGCCAAAAACAGAATGCTGACTCTTGCAGTTCCCGGAACCGATGAATATTATCCTTTAACACAGGCGCAGCCGTTTTTTGGTTATAGATTATCTGATAATGGAAACGTGATAATTACTCTCGGAAGAACAAATGCGGTGACTATCTCAATTATATCTTCAAATGAATTGAGCGGAAGTTTTACTTATCCGTCTGATGTTCTAAATGTTGATTTAATTGATGCTGTTCCCGAAAGGAATATTTTTGCTGTTTGCATTTCCAACCAACTCAACTGTTTTGAATTACAAACAGGGTCGTTAACGGGTAAGACCGTTGAACTGCCAAAGAGCAATTTTGATTATATTTCTATAGAAAGAAAAAGTCCGGGAATTATTTGCGGAACGAAAACGGATAAAATTTCCGCGAATTGGATTGAGGGGACAGTGAAATGTCTTTCAAATGACGAGAATGTAGAAACTTATCCGTCATTTGCCTGCTCAATACAAAAGTACGTTGCAGTGACTAATTCATTCAATTCACCGAAAGCGGATATTAAGGTTGTTATGAATAAAGGACTGGAAATTAATTACAATGGAGAAAAGATTGATTTTAATGTTGGAACGACAGCAAAATATATCGGAATAGGTTTCCTTTCAGATGGTGAAAATTTCGTGTTTCAACTTGGCGGGGAGATAATGATTATAAATGTAAAAACACGAAAAATAGGTCGATTATATGAGGGGATTCTTGGGATTATAAAAAACAATCGCTATAAAATTGATTAAAAGTGCATATTGATATTAAAAAGCATTTTTGATATACTGATTACCGCTATAAAACTATTGTTAAAAACACTTACATAGCCATTTGTGCTATGAAAAATTATATTGAAAGAAAAATATGAGTAAAGTTATTTTATTAACCGGGGGAACCGGATTCTTAGGCAGTTATCTTGGATACGAATTCCTGAAAAGAGGCGACCACGTCATTTATCTTGCAAGAGATCAACGCGGTAGAAGCGCTAAAGAACGGGTTGAAACATTGCTTGACGCAATCGATCCTGATTTTCTGAAATCTGTTGACTGCTCTTACGAAATCTGGAGTGGAGATGTTACACAGCCCAATCTTGGTCAAAACGATGAAACAATTGCAACTTGGTCAGGTAAGATCGATGAAGTGTGGCATTGTGCTGCTGTACTGCACTTTCGTGATACTTACGAAACATTAACAGAGTCAATTAATATTAACGGTACAGTTAATGTCCTCAATATTACAAATAAACTCGGCGTAAAAAGATATCATCATGTCAGCACCGCTTACGTTAGCGGCAAAGCTCCCGGCAAAGTTTTTGAAGATGAGGGAACGCATGATTACGATTTCCGTAATCCGTATGAAAGAACCAAATACGATGCCGAACAGGAAGTTAAAAAGAAAAGTGAGCAGTATGGCTTAGATACCACAATATATCGTCCATCGGTAATTGTTGGAAATTCCAAGACCGGAAAAACACTCTCGTTTACGGGATTTTACAATATTGCTAAAATATTTAATCTTATCAGGAAATTAATGGTCAGAGGTATTAAGCAAAATCCTGATAAAATGAAAAAAGCAGGCATTTATCTCGAAGGCGAAATTCTTACACTTCCGCTGAGATTCCCATGCAAAAGAGGCGGTACGGTTAATCTCGTTCCTATTGATTATGTTTTAGATACAATTATTAAACTTGCTGATACACCAAAATCTATCGGACAAGTTTATCATATTACTCATCCGAATCCTCCGGAAGTCGCTGAACTTATGTGCGGAGGAACACGCTTAATGAATATTGAAGGCATCAGTTTTGAAGAATGTCCTTATCATAACGCGCTCGATCTTATGCGTGAAGAGGTTGAAAAATACGCTTCTTTCGGGCTTAATATAAGTTTTTGTCTTGAAATACGTGAATATATTCATTATTTCTACGGTGAACCTTATTTTGATTTGAGCAATGTATATGATACTTTAGGAGATTCTTTTGTTGAGCCGCCTGTTGTAACAAATGAAGTTTTGAAAAGAATTATTGCGTTCGCGGCTGAGAGGCAGTGGAAAAGCATGATTCCTTAAGCAAATGCCACATTTATGAAATTAATTAAGAAGATATTTCTTAACAAATTTTTTTTCGGAAATATATTTTTCTGCTTTTCATTACTCTTTCTTATTACTATTTCCGGCTGCAGTACTGAATTGGTATTGCGAAACGCGAATATAAATACAAAATCCAAAGCGCTTCTAAATCAAAAACAATCAACTTATTTTATCGATTATATTACTGTTCCAAGAATGTTCAAGGAGAGAATCGGTAAAAAAAGAAGTTATACGGGTCGCTTTCTCGCATGGGTTTATACCGATCAAAGCCACCTTGAGAAATGGTGCGAAAATGAGTGGGAAATATTTCTGAAACGACACGGAGATACCGTTATTTCCGATTTCGATAAAGCTGACTATACAGTCAAATGTGATGTTACCAAACTTTGGATTGAAAAAAAGTGGAAATGGAAATATAATGACCAATTCAGCGCTCATATTATTATGAATGTCAAAATTGTTGAACGTTCGACAGGTAGAAAAATGTTCAATAAAACTGTAAAATATGACTTCAATACTGAGCGCGCCTACGAAAGAAATAATGAGATATCTGATGAACAAATGTTTAATTATTGCCTTTCTACCGCTTTTCAGAACGCACTCGAAAAGGTAAAGTTTGTGTCGCAATAATATTATTCTAACATTATATTAGAATAAAAGTTTTTTAAATATCTTCAACCGGAAGGACTGTTATGAGATTTATCAAAAAATTAATCTTCATTATTATTATCTTAACCGTTATCGCCGTTTTAGGGAGAAATCTAATCGTAAAATATGCCGTTCCGGTCGGCGCGCGGTTTGCGGGTATTAAAATGTCTATCGGTAATGTTAATATCGGGCTTACCGACGCGCTTGTCGGAATTAAAAATATTGAAATAATGAATCCAAAAGGTTTTCCTAAAGGTCAAATGATAAACATTAAAGAAATTTATATTGACCCGGAAACTGTTGACTTTCTTAAAGATAAAATTCACCTTGTTGAACTTCGCTTTGATCTTGATAAACTAACTATTATCAGAAATAAGAACGGAGATTTTAATTTTAAGAAACTTACAAAAGCAAAGAAAAAACAGAAGGGTGAACCGGTCGAAGAAAAACCGAAAACTGAACCGGCAAAAAAAGGAAAGAAAAAAGAGTTCCAAATCGATTCGATGAAGCTTAAACTCGGAACAGTTGTTTATAAAGATTATTCAGTCGGTGCAGAACCTAAAATAGTGACATTCAACCTGAATCTTGACGAGGAATATGAAGATATTACAAATCCGGCGATGATCGGTTCAATTGTTTTCTCTAAAATAATGATGAAGACTTCTCTCGGGAAGTTAACGGGAATTGATATGGATTCCATTAATGCCGTTCTGGATATTGATCAGGGAGACTTAAAACATCTTCAGGAAAATATCCTCGGGAAAAAAAACACTGAGAAATTTAATAAAGCAGCAACTGATTCCATAAAGAAAGCAACGGATACTATTAAAAATATTTTTTAATTTACTAAAATGAAAAATAATAAAAAACAGTCCAATCTAAAAAATAAAATAGCCGGGATTGTTAATTTTCTCACTCTCGGCATTTGGCACCTTAAAGTTAAAGAACGCCCGAAGCACGAGTTTTTTCTCATTACCGTATTAAGAATTATTATCCTTTCTCTGAAAGAATTTAATAAAGATCTATGCCAGTTGAGGGCATCCGCGCTTACTTACTATACTTTATTGTCAATTGTTCCGATTCTTGCTCTAGCGTTCGGTATCGCCAAAGGATTTAATTTTGACACTAAACTCAGAACTCAACTCCTTAATTCTTTCGATGCCAGAATTGTTGTCGCGACAAATGTTGTTCCGGGATATGCTGTGGTTACTAATTATACTAAATGGGTTGAAAATCAGAAACCTAAAATGTTGATTACTTATAACTTTGTACAGAAAACAAACGCTTACGATAAAGTGGTTCCGGTTGACGCGACTCAAAAGGAAATCGATGATGACAAAAATTTAGGCACACAGTACATTGTACTCGAAAAAGTCCTGGACTTCGCTAATAAAGCACTTAATAGTGTTAGCGGAGGCATTATCGCGGGTATCGGTGTCGCTCTGCTCTTTTGGTCGGTTATTAAAGTCCTCGGACAGGTCGAACATTCGTTTAACGCGATTTGGGGGGTTAAAAAAGCAAGACATATTGGGAGAAAGTTTACTGATTATCTTTCAGTTATGATCCTTGCTCCTATTTTGCTTCTGATGTCAAACAGCATTAATGTTATAATTAAAAGCCGCCTGAATAAAGTCTTCGAGCAATTACCGCTGCTCTCTGTTTTTGAACCCGCAATGAAACTGCTTTCTTACGCGACTATATGGGTGCTCTTCGCTTTTACTTATATCTTTATGCCGAACACAAAAGTTAAATTGTCATCGGGAATTATTGCCGGAGTTGTTGCCGGAACGATTTTTTTCATTATGCAGTGGTTTTATATCGCATTTCAGGTCGGTGTATCTAAATACAGCGCGATTTATGGTAGTTTTGCGGCATTGCCGCTGTTTCTTGTATGGCTGCAACTGAGTTGGATCATTGTTCTTTACGGCTCTGAGCTTGCCTTTGCTTATCAAAATGTCTCTACTTATGAATTTGAGCCTGAATCTATGAAAATCAGCCATTCATATAAAAAATTGTTGACACTTCTGACAACACATTCTATTATTCAAAGATTTATTACAGGCGAAAAACCGCTCAGTGATTCTGAACTCTCAAAAAAACTCGATATTCCTATTCGACTTATGAGAGACATTTTAAATGAATTAACAGAAGCAGGAATTATTTGCAGAGTAATTCCCGGCGATAATAAGTACATTACTTATAATCCTGCAATTGATGTTAATAAACTCACCATAGGTTATGTTCTTCAGAAAATAGAAAATTACGGCGAAGATTCTTTTCCAATTGATGAATCCGATACTTTTAATAAATTGTCCAAAATTATTTCCGATTTTCAAAATACAATAAATTCCTCACCGGAAAATCTGAAACTCGCGGATGTTTAAATGT
>JAOZSF010000388.1 GCA_029939815.1 bacterium | reverse complement strand
CCCCTCCTAAAACAGGAGGGGAGTTTTTTTTACCACCCCACGCTAAAGCGCACCCCTCCTAAAATCTATTAATTTATTTCAAGCATAACTGCTTGAAATATGAATTAAATTAGTATATTATAATGTAATATAAAGTAATCCTGTGAACTATTAATTATCAAAAAAGAAATTTTAGAATGGAAATTATTAATTTAAAAACTGAATATAAAGTAAATCCGGTCGGAATAGATGTCGCGATTCCTCGATTAAACTGGCAAATCGTTTCCAGTGAGAAAAATGTGACCCAGATCGCTTATAAAATTCAGGTCGCTAATTCATTGGAAAATCTCGAAAACGAACTGCTTATCTGGGATAGCGGGAAAATAAATTCCGATAAATCCGTTTGTGTGGAATATTCAGGTCCGGAACTGAAATCATCACAAAAATATTTCTGGCGCGTTTGCGTATGGGTAAATGATGAAAAATCCGCTTGGAGTGATCCGGCTTTCTGGGAAACCGCGCTCCTTAATAATTCCGAATGGAAAGCTGAATGGATTCATCCGCTTATTGAAAATGATATATCAAAAGCGTGTCCGTGTCCGATTTTACGAAAAGAATTTAATATTGGTAAAAAAATCAAATCAGCAAAAGTTTATGTTACATCGCTCGGACTTTATGAATTGGAAGTAAACGGCAGCAGAGTCGGTGATACTTTTTTTACTCCGGGATGGACTTCATATAAAAAGAGAATCCAATATCAAACTTATGATATAACAAACCTGCTCGTTGATGGCGATAATGCCGTTGGCGCAACTTTGGGTGACGGATGGTTTCGCGGTCATTTGGCAGGATGGGTGGAAGACAACCGGAATCATTATGGAGAAAAATTAGCATTACTTATGCAGATGAATATTGAATTCGCTGACGGAACAACAGAATTGATTTGTTCAGATGAATCTTGGAAAAGTTCTACAGGACCAATTCTTGCCTCAGATATTTATAACGGTGAAATTTATGACGCGCGAAAGGAAAAAGCAGGTTGGAGCTGTGCCGGTTTTGACGACGGGAAATGGGGGAAAGTAGAAATACTTAACCAAACTAAAGAAATTTTAATCGCGCAGGTTGGTCCTCCTGTAAAACGTATTCAGGAAATAAAACCTATTGAGATTATAAAAACGCCCAAAGGCGAAACTGTTTTTGATTTTGGTCAAAATATGGTAGGATGGGTGAAAATAAATGTTAAAGGTACGCCGGGCGATAAAGTGATTTTGCGGCACGCGGAAATACTCGACCCGGAAGGTAATTTTTATATCGATAACCTTAAAGGCGCGGAACAAAAAATAGAATATATTTTGAAAAGTGATGAAACGGAAACCTTTGAACCGCATTTCACCTTTCAGGGATTTCGATACGTCGCTGTTGACGAATTTCCCGGCGAACCTGAACTGAATAATTTTACCGGAATAGTTGTCCATTCCGATATGGAAATTACAGGAAGTTTTGAATGTTCAAATCCACTTATTAACAAATTACAACAAAATATCCTCTGGGGACAAAAAGATAATTTCCTCGATGTGCCGACCGATTGTCCTCAACGGTCAGAACGTCTTGGCTGGACAGGCGACGCGCAGGTATTTGCCGCGACTGCGGCATTTAACATGGACGTGGAAGCGTTTTTCACAAAATGGCTTGGCGATTTAACTGCCGATCAATTTGAAGACGGTTCTGTTACCAATATTGTTCCTTATATTCCCGTTCTCGGTGAAGGCGGAGCCGGCAGCGCCGCCTGGGGAGACGCGGCGACGGTTATTCCGTGGGTTATTTATGAAAAATACGGTGATGTACGCATCTTGGAAAATCAATATGAAAGTATGAAGAAATGGGTTGATTTTATGAAGAATGAGGCAGGTGATTCTTGTCTCTACACTTCAGGGTTTCATTACGGTGACTGGCTGGCTTTTACAACTGACCGATCTGATTATCCGGGAGCAACGACATCAAAGGAATTAATATCGTCCGCTTTTTTTGGATATTCGACATCGTTATTAATAAAAGCCGCGAAAGTATTGGGGAAAAAGGATGATATAGAATTTTATGAAGAAATTTTAAGAAAAATAAAAATTTCTTTCCAAAACGAATTCATTACTCCCAACGGAAGAGTTGCTTCAAACACCCAAACGGCATATTTACTTGCATTGGCTTTTAATTTAGTTCCGGAAAACTTAAAAGAAAAAACGGCTGAGAAACTTGCCGAAGATGTCGAGAAGTTCGGACACATAACAACAGGATTTGTCGGCACGCCGTTTATTTGTCATGTACTCACAAAATTCGGATATTTGGACATCGCGTATAAATTGTTGAACAGAACAGAATATCCGTCATGGCTGTATCCGATAACCAAAGGCGCGACAACGATCTGGGAACGTTGGGACGGAATAATGCCTGACGGTAAAATAAATACCAAATCCGCTTTTTCCGCTGAAGAAGATGATATGATGAACTCGTTTAATCATTATGCTTACGGCGCGATAGGGGATTGGATGTATGAAACAGTTGCCGGAATAAAACAGGATGAAAACAGTTCGGGTTATAAAAAAATTATAATTCAGCCGCTTCCGGGAGGAGCTTTAACTTCCGCGCGCGGAACTTTCAAATCTGTTTATGGAGAAATAGTTTCCGATTGGAAAATTGAAGACGGGAAATTCAAACTAAAAGTTAAAATTCCGCCGAATACGACTGCCAAGATTTTACTTCCGTCTCCGAATGAGGGAAATGGTTTAACGGAACATGAAATTGGTTCCGGTGAATATGAGTT
>JAOZSF010000387.1 GCA_029939815.1 bacterium | reverse complement strand
AGATGTTGAATACAGGCAGGTAACCAAAATAAGTGAGTTGGATTATTGAAAAGATGAACATAGAAAAATTTATACAATCTGTTAGTTCCTCAATTGTAGCACGTGGAGAGTTATTATTTTGATGAACCGTTTATAAATATATTATTTGACAATTATTGTCATTTGATAATAATTTTATCGAAATAAAGGTTGATTTTCTTAAGAGTTTTAAACGAGATTCTGAAGCAGATAAACTCATTGAAGACAATAGTAAATATGATACGTTCAGGAAAATGCTTGTCGAAAAGGAAATTAAAAATAAGAATTATGACAGAACAATCTCTTTGGTGAACGAAGGAATAAAAATTAATGCCGACCGTTGGCAACGTTCCGGCTGGAAAGATTATTTGTTAAAGATAGCTGAACTGAAAAAAGATAAAAAAGAAGCGTTAAAAATATCGCGCGAGCAGTTTTTATCATCGTATAATTTTGAATATTATTCAAAAATTAAATGAATCGGTATCAATAACACCGATGTTGACAAATGAAAATATAGAGGACGCGCTTGCTCAAGAATAGAAGAAAAGACTAAAAAAATAACCATTTACAATTGAATGAGATGAAAAAAATAACAAAAAAACAGATTAGGACTGAATTAGATAATTTTGTGGCGAATCGTCAAAAAATAGAAAACTCAGAATTACCGCAAATTATAAAAAAATTTTCGTATTTACACTTTGACAAAAATTTTTTTACCGAAACATTTGAAAAAGAGGATGAAACATTTTTCTTTGAAATTATATATTTAATTAGCGGAATTTTAAATAACGCCGGATATAGAATTAAAGAAGACATTGTTGAAAAATGTATGCTTGGAAATATGAACGCGTATATTTACGGCTCAGCTATGTATGGTTTAGATGGTATAGAAATTCCTATGGAGATGTTCGATTCGATATCCGAAAAGTATCCACTGCGTGTTTTAATTGATGATTTATTTGAATGGAGCTGCAAATCACTGCTTTTTAAATTTTCTTCATTTGATGCTCGTGTTTATTCTTATGCCTGCTGTAAATCTATAATTGATGCCGCAATAATTTTAAGTAAAGGCGGGTTTCCGATTGATGAGGTACTTATCGATAAATTATCGTTGCGTTCTCCCGGCGAAGAAATTGAAGAAGATGATGAACTGTTGGATGAACTGTCTAACTTACTTGATGAAGATGATGAGTTTTTTGATGATAATGATTTAGATGATCTTGAAACTTTTTTTGAAAAAGAAGCATACGAGATAGAACAAATTAACGATTATTTAGATAGAATTAATTCATCGTCTTCTGTTGCAAGAAGAAGGAAATTATTTAAGGAAGCGATAGAAAAATTCCCGAATTGCGTTGAATTACGTTTGTTTTCAGCTGATGAATATAATTCATTTGAGAGAAAAATGAACATTTATGATGAAGCGTTGGAAATAGCGAAAAAACAAATTGGCAGCGAAAAAGATTTTAAAAAGTTGGAAGAAGGAAGAGTTTTTTGGGGAGTAACGAAAACACGCCCGTATATGACAGTTTTATTTGAAAAGGCACAATTGCTGTATGAATCTTCCTTAGATAATTATGCAGCGGAAATCTGGGTTAGAATGTTAGATTTGTGTCCGAATGACAATCTTGGAGTAAGAACGTACTTATTAGAATATTTTCTTAAAAATGGCAATCGAGATGCAGCGGAGAACTTATTAAAAAATTATCCTGAATGCGCTTTGCCGGGATTTATTTGGACAGATATCATGTTTCAGCTCGAGGAAAATAATAACAAGAGAGCAAAACAACGTATAAAAACAGGTGTTGCATTTAATGAATACGTGCCCAAACTCCTTCTTAATAAGAAAAAATATCAAGCCGGCTTTCCGGGAAGGATTACTGTTGGGTCTAAATATGAAGCGGAATTATATTGCGGTCGTTTTAAACCTTTATGGACAAAAGAAAATCTTGGGAAATTAAAAAACATTATAAATGAACTGGAGAAAGAAGAAGAGTGACAGAATGAAAAAAACAGATGGCGGGTCAATATATTAACAAATTCTTCAATTTAGTCCGCAGTAGCGGATTTCCAACTCAAAGGCTAACCACAATAAGCCAAGAATGTGGTCGATGTTTTTAACATCGAACCTTCCGCGGTCAAAGACCGCAGGCACATCTTCGCACTACTAACCAATAACTGCTCGCACTTGGAACCAAGCATACACCGGTCAAGAATGCGGCTACTCTCTTGCAGAAGACAGCTTAATTTAGTACAATAATCTTCTACAAACGAAATTTACTTATTTTATAAGAGGAAAATATGACTATTAGAGATATTATGAAAAAATGCGATGCCGAACTCGTTACCGGAGAAGAATTTCTTGATCGGGAAATTCAAGCGGTTTGCGCGTCTGATTTATTAAGCGATGTTCTTGCAACCGATAAGCACGATTTTATTTTAGTTACCGGATTGTGTACTCCGCAGGTTGTTCGCACTGCGGAATTGATGGGAAGTCATGGAGTAATGTTTGTCAGGAAGAAATATCCGCCGCAGGAAGCTATTGGGATGGCAAAAGTACATGAAGTTCCGCTTATCTGCACGAAACATGATCTTTTTGAAACATGCTGCAAGCTTGCCGGCAGCGGTCTTGAACAATATTAACTGAATTAACCGAATATTAAATAATTATTAACTGAATAACGGAAAAAACTTGCTAAGCACTTCCGTTAATAAATAATCAGTTATTTAATAATTAATTAGCTAAATAGTAAGTTATTTAATAACTCAATAATTAAATAG
>JAOZSF010000386.1 GCA_029939815.1 bacterium | reverse complement strand
AGTTCAATTTTAACTGAACCATCACCGAATAATTTTTCGACACCGGAAAGAAAGTCCTCGGTTGGCGAGATGAGCATTGAATCGGGAAGTTTTATTAAGGATGAAGTTTTATTTTTGGAAATTATTTTTAACTCTACTGAAAGAGAACCGGGATACTTTTTAACTAAATCATGCAGTTTTTTCATCTCAACTTCATTTTGCTCCGATTTAGAAACAACTATGCAAAGCTTTTTTGCCTGTTCCACAACAGCATCAGCGGGAAATAAATTTGAAGCGGATAATGTTGTTTTACCGAAAGTTGTTCTAATGCCCCCTGCGGCGAACCATATTTCACCTGCTTTTAATAAACTTTTATATTTTTCCACGAGGTCCGACCAGAGAAGCACTTCGTAAGTTCCGTACAAGTCTTCAAAAGAGACGATACCATAAACTGTTTGCTTTTTACTTACGCGCCAATCTGTTTTAATAATCAGCCCGCCCATAACTTGTTTATTTTCCTTTTCAGAAGAAATGAAATTATTATCTGGAATTTTATTTGACTGATATCCCATCGAGCGGGAATCATTTGTTATGATTGACCGCCAGGTAGAAGCGTAGTTGTCAAGCGGATGCCCGGTGAGGTAAATTCCGAGGGCTTCTTTTTCAAATGCCAGCCGGGTAAGCAAGTCCCATTCAGTAACTTTATCAATATTTGATCTGGATTTATTAGCTGGAATTTCGTTGTCATCAAATGTGTCAAAAAACGAACGCTGAAATTCAGAAACTCCGCCGCGTTCCCAGTTTGACGCGGTATCATCGACCATCATGCACATTCTTTGTCGTGGATTGTTAAAACAATCAGCAGCGCCTGCTTTTACAAGAGATTCAACAGCTTTTTTATTAACTATCTTATGATTTATGCGTCTTGTAAAATCATCTATGTTTTTATAATCACCATTCAATTCGCGCTCACTTATAATCGCGTCCGCTGCGGCGGGACCAACGTTTTTCACGGCGCTGAGGCCGAATCTTACAGCGGAATTATTTTTTTCAGGAATTGATTCAACGAAGAATTTAACTTTGCTTTTATTAAGGTCAGGAGGTAAAATATTGATATTGTGAATTTTACATCCGGATTTGTATTCCTGGAATTTTTCGGGTGTGTCAATTCGGCTGTTCATTAACGCGGCAAAAAATTCCGCCGGATAATTAGCTTTAAGCCAGGCGGTTCTAAAAGCAACAAACGCGTAAGCGGTAGCGTGCGATTTATTAAAACCATATCCGGCGAATTGTGCTATTTTATCAAACAATTTTTCAGCAATTTCTTGTGAAATATTTTTTTTCGTTGCGCCGGAAATAAATTTCTTACGTTCGGTTTCAACTCTTTTTAAAAGTTTTTTCGACATTATCTGCCTGAAAATATCCGCATCGGCTAAAGAATATCCCGCAAGAGAGTGAAGGGTCTGCATCACCTGTTCCTGATAAAGCATTATTCCATAAGTTTCTTTTAATATCGGCTCAAGTTTAGGATGAAGATATTTTACCTCTTCAAGCCCGTGCCGACGTTTAACATAACTTTCCCGCTCGCTCATCGCGCCGGGACGATAAAGAGCCAGGATGGCGATTAAGTCATCAAATCTGTCGGGCTGAAGCTCAAGAACAAGGCGGCGCATTCCGGTGCTCGATTCAAGTTGGAAGACTCCGGTAACATCTCCCTGTTTTAGAAACTGATAGGTTAATTTATCATCTAACGGTAACATTGACAAATTAATTTTTATATTCCGGACCTGATTAATTATTTCTACGGCATCGTTGATGATCGTTAATGTTGAAAGCCCGAGAAAATCCATTTTAAGTAAACCAACACGCTCAACCGCGTGCATATCGAATTGCGTTATTATATCACCGCCGGAGCCGCGGGACAGGGGAACAATTGTTCTTAAAGGTCGTGGTGATATTACTATTCCGGCAGCATGGATTGATAAATTTTTTGGAAGGTCTTCGATTTTAACCGCAATATCAAGTAAGTTTTTTGATGACTGGTCATACAAATACAGTTCCCGCAAAGGATGATATTTTTCCAAAGCCTGAGAGATAATTCTCTGGTTTTTATGTTCGTGGTTACGGATAAAATCTGTAAGCAAACGACAAATCTGTTCAATAATTTTGTTTGAAATGTTTAATATTCTTCCGGTTTCGCGAACCGCGGCTCTAAAGCGCATTGTACTGAAAGTCGCGATTTGAGCAACTTTATCTTCACCATATTTCCGGCGGACATAATCGATTACTTCTACGCGTCTTTGTTCACAAAAATCCATGTCAATATCAGGCATCTTTTTTCGGGCCGGATTTAAAAACCGCTCAAATAGTAATCCGTAATCAAGTGGGTCAACATCTGTTATTCCAAGCAAATAACTTACAAGACTTCCCGCCGCGGAACCTCTGCCGGGTCCCACCGGAATATTGTTTTCCTTTGCAAAATTGACAAAATCAGCAACTATAAGAAAATAATTTATAAATCCCATCCTTTGAATAGTTTCCAATTCGAAATTGAGCCGCTTATCAATTGCTTTACGCTTTTGTTTGGTGAGTTTTTTAGGCGCGGCAATCGTTTCATCTTCCCAATCGGGATAACGATTAATCAATCCTTTCCGGCAAAGCTCTTTAATATAATGAATACTTGTTTGACTGTCCGGGCAGTCAAAATGCGGAGTTATAAAATCGCGATTGGTTTGTAGTTCAACTGCGCATTGGTCGGCTATAACAACTGTGTTCTCAATAGCTTCCGGCGCGTTTTTGAATATTTTGCGCATTGTTTCCGCATCACGGAAATAAAACAG
>JAOZSF010000385.1 GCA_029939815.1 bacterium | reverse complement strand
TTCCTTTTACAGAATCGCCAATTTCATTACGATATTTATCAGCTTTTTTATCTAATTCTTTAACAATTTCAGGATATTTATCGTATAAATTATTTTTTTCAGCAACATCATTTTCTAAATCATACAGCTCTTTTTCTTGAAACCATAGTTTCCATTTTTTATCTCGTATAGAAGTCATTTTATTTTGAATATAATAACAAAAAACATCGTAAGGGCTTTTTGCATTTTCTTCATTGAATAAAATATTTGAAATATCATGGCCGTCAATAATTCGATCTTTTGGAACTTCTCCACCTGCTAAATTGGCAAAAGTAGGTAGGAAATCCATTGCCGTAATTAGTTCAGAACATTTTCTTCCAGCAGGAATTTTACCAGACCATCTTGCAATAAGAGGAAGTCTTATTCCTCCTTCCCAAGTTGAACCTTTCCAACCCCGCAAAGGCTCATTACTGCCAAGCCCTGATGAACCGGTTCTTTTATCTTCTATTACCGAACCATTGTCAGAAGTAAGAAGAATTAAAGTATTTTCGTCCATTCCCTGTTTTTTCAACTCATACATAATAGCTTTTACAGACCAATCAATAGCTGCAACAGCTCCGCCATATTGACCGTTTTCCGAGTCCTTCATAAACTGTTCTGCAATATATAACGGAGTATGAACATACATGTGTGATAAGTATAACAGAAACGGTTTGTCTTTGTTTTCTCTAATAAAAGATATTGACTCATCAACATATCGTTCTGTCAAAGCTGCCATATCAGGTTGTTCCTGAATCACTTCATCATTTCTGATTAAAGGAAGCGGCGGGCTGTCAGGTTTCCATTTACTTCTGCAATCACTATTTGAAAATGGCAATCCAAAATAAGAGTCAAATCCATGATTAGTTGGCAAAAACTCTTTTTGATCTCCAAGATGCCATTTTCCTACTAATTTTGTAGCGTAGCCCTGTTTCTTTAAAATTTTTGCAAATGTGATTTCAGAAGGATTAAGCCCGGTTGGATCTCCAGGAAACAGCACTGATCGTTTGTGACTGTTTAGATTATCAAAAGTATCGCAACCAATACGACCTGGATAACATCCTGTTAACATTCCTGCTCTTGACGGAGTGCATACAGCTGCCGGCATATAAAAATCTGTAAACAAAGTTCCTTCTTCAGCGAGTTTATCAATGGCTGGCGTTTTGTTTAACTTTGAACCGTAGCAACCGATGTCGCCATATCCTAAGTCGTCACAGTTGATTAAAATAATGTTTGGTTGTTTTTGTGTCATATTTATTTCTCCTTTTTTTTCTTCTTTAATATATACGGTATCTTTATTTGCGCAACCCGCAAAATTACTTGCCAACAAAGCTGCTGCTCCAATAGCTAAGCTTTTTACAAATTTTTCTTTTTTCATAATATCTCCTTTTAAACGTGAAATAGTGCAATTATAGGCACTAAATTCAGATGTAAGTTCATTATATTTTTTGTAAATAGATAAGGCCTTTTGAGTCTTGATGCTCTTTTGCCCATTTTTTTAATTTTGCTCTATGGTCTAATAAAACGTTTTTATGCTTTTCTGATTTCGCAAGATTTTTCATTTCTCCCCTGTCTTTTTCCATATCAAAAAGTTGTTCTTCTGATATTCCGTCAACGCAATATATATTGTATTTATATTGCGGAGTTCGCAGCATTCTGCCGCCGACAGTTTCGGAAACAACAAACTCATTTATTTCATTTGATAAAGGATTAAAACTTTTTCCTTTTAATTTTTCAGGAGTTTCTATTCCTGCTAAATCACACATTGTGGGAATCATATCAATCCCGTTATTAATCAAACTTGATTTATCAAGAACCCCGGGGTTAATATGGTTTTTATATGAAATAATAAGAGGAATATTCGCTGACTCTTCATAAAAACTGCGCTTCATAGTTAAGCCGTGTGCTCCATCGTGATCTCCATGGTCGCTGGTGAAAATTACTATCGTATCCTCTTCCAGCCCGCTTTCTTTCAACGCGTCAAGTACTTTCCCAATCTGTTTATCAACACTTTCCATGTACCTGCGATAGGCCCAGCGATATTCTTTCCACATTTTCTCAGGCCAATCTATTGCATGCGAACCAAATGCAGAATTAAGTCCTATATTTTTCATTTTCCCCTTTCTGAATTTTTTCATCCAGAGCGGATCATCAGTTGAAGGGAGAAAATTTTCCGGCATATCCGGCAATGGAATATCGGGATATTTATCATGCAAATTTTTGATTTTCTTATGACATTTTTGAGTGTAAGGGTGATCCATATCGTTGTATCCCATAAATGGAAACCCAGCACAAATATCGTGAGGATTTATAAACGAAGCCCACATCACAAACGGTTTATCATGTTTTCCCCTGATAAATTCAGAACATTTTTTCGCTAATTTTTTCTTTGTGTCACCGGTAAGACATTTGAAACCAAAAGTTTCTTCCGCTTCATCTTTATAATTGTTAAACTGTTCAACATGAAGTTTTCCTCCATAAACAGTTTCATAACCGGCATTCCTGAAAATATGCCCCATAGCAGGCGTATCTATATAATCTTTTATTTCCGGTAAATCCTGCTTGTTTTTTTTCATGTTGTGCTCTAAACCGCCAAAAACATGCGGCATATATCCGGTTGTCAAACTGTATCTTGAGGGAACGCATACTGGATTTGCGCAATATGCATTTTCAAATCTAACTCCGGAAGCAGCCAGTTTATCAAGATTAGGAGTTTTAACATTTAACTCCCCTGCACATGACATAAGTTTAGCATACTGCTGATCGGTTGTAATCAACAATATATTAGGTTTTTTTTTCAT
>JAOZSF010000384.1 GCA_029939815.1 bacterium | reverse complement strand
ATCTCTGAACCCGCGTATGCCGGGTGGGGTGGCGCAACGCGCCGGGGTGTGTTGTTCGTAGTCGGTAATCAGTAGTCGGTGGTCAATAATTCAATAATCATCATGTATATAAAATCAGCTAAAGATTTAGAAGTTTATAAACTTGCTTAAAAGCAGGCAATGAATATTTTTTCCATGAAATTCATGTCCTTTCGCAAAACAATTACTTTATTCTTTTTCCGTTCGAATAATCAACACTTGCCTGCATAACTGCGTTTAAATTTGTCAGTTTGTCAACCGGATGACAGTCCGCGCTCATGGCGCCGAGATGAAATCGACAGTTATGCGAATCGAATAATTCAATCACACTCAAAGCATCATTATAAATTTCATCATAAGTTTGGTGCATCATAACAGTACCATCCAAATAAGGTTCGAGATAAGCTTTGTCCCCTACTTTTTCCGCCATAACTTTCATCCCGCCAATCAGATCATGTTTAGATTTGAATCCGTTAATAATTTCCGGTTTGATCTCTGATAAAATTATATCCACAAGTTGTCCGGGAACATCACAATGATGCAACCGCATAGGTCCGCTGATAGTATTTTTAATTTTAACCAAACTTGGCACGACAAAATCCGCATACATTTCTGGCGAAAGCATGGGAGCGTAATCAGAACTCACAAAAACTTCACCGTTGAACCCGGACGCTTTTTCATTTTTTGTAATAACCTCGCATAATTTATTAGTTATTATATTAATAAAATCTTTTACAAATTCCGGTTCCGTTACGCATGCCATGAAAAAGTTGTCAGCTCCCATTAAATCTACAGCAACAGTTAACGGGTCTTCGGTAGCGCCGACCAAAGGCAAGCCTTGGCTTGATAATGGATAGAAAACTTCACCGTTTTTAAATTGCACCGGATAATCGTCGGCAACATTTTTAAAAATATTTTTCCATTCAGTATTTGCAACTTCAATACCTGTATTTTCAATGTCAATTTCTTCGAGTTTTTTCAGATCTTCAGGACCTTTAATCCAGGGCTGTATCCAGGTTCTATTACCTGAATGTTTTACTAACGGGGCGCCAAAGAGAGAAGGAAAAGCTCCTTGCTGCGGGCCGACAAAGAACCCGGTAATATCCGTTTTCAAATTTTCAAAGACCCATTTCTTCCCTGTAATTTGTGCTTCGGCATGTTTTACAGGATCAGATAAATAAGTATCATAATCAATACCATAAATATCGGCGTAAGAAAAATCAGAGATATCAACCATAACAGGATATCTTTCCAATTTTTCTCCATTTTTTGCTCTTGTGATTAAATCAATTCTCGAATCCAACTCTTCAACAGATACATTAATTTTTGTTATTTCTTTATTCATTAGATTTTAATAATTTTAATAATATTGGTTCCATCGTTTCATACCAAAGTTGATAACCACTTTCGCCAGGATGTACTTGATCCGGAATGAGGTTTATATCTTTTAAAACACCATCTTCATTTAGGAAAGCAGGATTTAAATCTGTAGGAATTATATATTTATCATTTTTAACTTTTTCAACTACAATATTGTATGCTTTTATTGTTTTTGAATCTTTCCAGTTAGGATTTAATGTTGGAAAATGTGGAATAAATAGGATTTTTGTTTTAGGACATTGCTTGCGGATTTCGCGAAGAAGCGCAAGCATTCCATCGCTTAATTCTTCAACTGTATTTTCCCCATTATTATGTCCTATTGTCAGAGTTGCTACTTTGGGAGAAATCCCTTTTAAAGTTCCATTTTGTAAACGCCACAAAACATTTTGAGTTTTATCACCTGAAATTCCCGCATTTAAAATATTACGGTTTTTGTAATATTTATCCCATACATTTTTACCTTTCTTCACCTTCTCTTTTTTATCCGGGAATCTATTCTTAGGAAATGTTGCGAGAGTCCAGCCATGAGTTATGCTGTCCCCCACAAACAAAACATCAATTTTTTCCATTGTTTCTTTTGTAGTAATTATTTTCTTGTGTGTCCCTATCCACCAACTATCGACTTTCCCTTTTTTCATTACCTGTTTTGGAATTGTTGCTGAATGCTGTGGTATTTTCATTGTTGCGATTGATTCTGCGAAAGTTGCAGATGCAAATGTTATTGTGCAAATTGCACTTAATATAATTTTTTTCATAATTTTGCCGTGCCCCGCGTATGCTGGTATCATAATTTTTTCAGAAAGTTTTCTATTACAACAGTTTTTCCCGTCATACGGGATTCTTCAGCCGCAAAACCCATTATATGGCTTTCTATTGACTGACTGATTGACGATGACATATCATCAGGATTTTCTTTTGTCATTTCGTTGTATAAATTGCTAACAAGTCCGTGGTCACCGCCACCATGCCCGTCATATCCCCCAGCATTAATATTCACTTTATGCATAGTTTTATTACCAGAAAAATGATCCATAACAATAATATCAGCACCGGTATCAGCCTGATGTTTCAACGTATGCCCACCTTTTAAAGAACCTTTCGTTCCATAAATTTCAATATTTCTTCCGCTATCAAAAGCTGTTACAGTAAACGTTGCTGTTTTGCCTTTTTCAAATTCAAATTGAGCAGTTTGATGATCCGGAACATTATTATCACAACCACCAAAAACGCATCTTCCCCAGGGCGAAACTTTCAGCCATTCACGGACTTCATTATCAGTAGCTTTCGAACCTTTTGCGACAGCTTCTCCTTCTTTATCAAAAACATATTGCAGCCATGGTCTTTGACTGAACATATAATTAGCAGCATTAAAAAAACAGTTCGGTCCGTGAGGACAACCGTCCAAACATCGTTTCGGCGCTCCTTCGGGTGCGTG
>JAOZSF010000383.1 GCA_029939815.1 bacterium | reverse complement strand
GGGCAGTAATTTTAATTCTTCTAATTTAATCACCTCGTAACAATAGTATAAATAGCATTTTTCGGTAAAGTTATTTTATTACCCTCAATTTTTATTTTTGTGTTTTTAATAGGATAACCATTTCCGTCAAGTGCTATAGCTGTTTTCACGGGATTTTTGAATTCCACGAATGCGTTAATAAAAGGAATATTATAAGGCGCGCCACCGCAATCAATAATTTTCATTCCATTTAATACGACTTTACTATTTTTCTTTTGTTTAAAAGTGATTGGTTCCTCTTTATAACCATGAGGCAGAGAATTAACGACAGCCTGAACTAACATTTTTTTTGATATTGCTAAAGGTTTGTCATCTAACGGAACAACAATTATCGCAGCGAACTCATGATTCATTTTTATAGAGATATCATCCAAAGAAACTTTCCCGTTATCTTTCATAAAACCTGTTACCCCCTGCGCTTTAGGAGCGTTCACGGTAAAAAGTCCTGTTTTCCAATTGAGAGTTAATTGTTTTGTAATCGATTTGACTTCTTTATTCGTTTTATTTATATAATCAGTCAGTTTAGCATCTACAAAGTTTGAAGGTTTGTCTGCGACTTTCCAGGTAACTCTTCCAACACAATATGCGAGCGGAAATTTTCCGAAACTAAATTCAGATAATTCAGTAGACAACCCATTTTTATCACGAGTGGGATCGTAACCGAAAGATTCCCCCATAACGGGCATTTTTTTATTACAAATATCAGCAATTGTTCTGTCCTCATGAGCGACAACCGGCGCTTCTTTAATATAACCTTTTCTATAAATGAGAGCCATAGCGGGGAACTGTCCCATAATATTGGGAACGGCAACGGGGAATTTTTTTACGCGGGATTCAAATCCCGGAACATAAACGGAAAACCAGTTGAAAGAATCAAGACCGTTTAGACAGGCATAAGCCGCAACAAGCATAGGAGCTTCTAACTGATAAACATTCGGGTTTGACCACGTGCATTCAGAAATAATATTTGGTTTTCCTGAGAATTGTTTAAAACTGTTCGGCATAATCCAGGGAGCTTTTAACGCCGACATACTTTGATAACAATCTCCAACGCGCACATCCCAGGAAGCGATTCCCGGCTCATTCGGATTTATATGAGCGGGTGAAACATAGTGATGGTTGTCAACAATATCATCAAACCGATAAGTTGCGCGTTCTGCGTCAAGCAGATTCGCGTCAAAATTTCCTCTCCAGTTACTGGAAGTAATTAAGCCTTTATATTTTAATTTTTTGTGGAAGAAATTTAACATATCCTGATAATAACTTGTTTGTAAATCAATCAGGAATTCTGTAGTGTCAGCGTTTCTTTTATCAACCGCTTTTCCAATTTTTTCAATTTTTTCTTTATGATTTTTGCGTTCTTTCCAAGGCCATAGATTTGCTGCTTTACTTAAACCTTTCGATTTTACAGATAAATTATAACCACCGAAAGGCTGAACCAATCCAATTTTTAAATCATCATAAATATAAGTAGTTTTATTTTTTAACTTTGAAGTTTTTTTAAATAACTTTTTGCCGGTTTCAATATCTAATCCCCAGGCATCATAAGCCGCTTTAGCGCTGCCGTACTTTTTAGTCAGCCAACTTCCGAATTTCAGACTTATTTCTTTCCATTGCGGATCAACAAACCTGTTTTCATGATAAGTGGCAAAAAAAGCGCCGTCTTCGTTTTGAGTTTGAATAATTGCGACAGTAGGATCTTTAACAAGCGGAATACCTGTATAAGGATTTACGCTGCACAATAATTTACGAAATCTTTCTTTGTGAGCATTTTGTAATTTTTCGCTCAAAATTAACATGTTAAAAGGCATAAACCAACTTTCAAGATAATCAGGAAAACCATCAATTCCCCAGGTAGATTTTATTCGTGTGCCAAGAACAAAATAAGTACAAATTTTTACATAAATACCATGCTTTTTCATTGCGGCCACAGTTTTGTGATAAGAATCAATAAGATGTTCATCTACAGAATTAATATCATCCGGCAAAGGTTTTCTTCCCCAAACCGGCCAAAACAGTCGCACCAAATTAACGCCTTTTTTCCTGAGTTGTTTACCCATATAATCCAGAGCGGCTTCATCCAGATTATGGTTGCCGAACTCTACTGACCACAACCTTGCTTCTTTTCCATTTCCATAAAAAAGTTTATCGCCTTTAGCGTAAATCCACCCATCCTGTCCGGCTTCTTTTTCATTAAGATATGATAAATCAATTGGAGATTCAGTAAATTTATCTAATCCCGGCTCGAAAGCCCAAGTGCCGGGATCCGCCAAACCGATTTTAGCGTTGGGTTTATTAATTCCATTAGGAACAAAAAATCCCGGTGTCAAAACAAAACAGTCAAACCCGCATGCTTTTGTAAATTTTAATTCTTTACGAGTAAGCATTTCTATTCTGCAGGTATGCTTACCGGCTGTTAATTTTACTTTGCCGATAGGAATCCAGCAAGCATCAACGTTCTTGCGCACAGAAGTTGTATCGAGAAACCCCGGCGGATTAGTTATTTCAGTCCATTTCCCACCGTCAAAAGAATATCGAAAGGGTCCATGATTCCAAAATCTTCTTGTAAAGAAACTGTAATCGCCGGTTTTAGGGACATTGATTTTAAATTCCGCAAAATCCTTATCTGTGTAACCTTCTTTATTAAGCCATTTCCCACCGGAAAGAAATGCAGCTTCTTTCTCGTTTTCCGGAGCAAAAGAACCTTTTGCACTAAGAGAAGTTTTTACAGCATCTTCCGCCTCCCACCAAATATAATCAATAGAGTCAGAATTAGCGAAAATAGGAGATGCAACAATTAAAATACC
>JAOZSF010000382.1 GCA_029939815.1 bacterium | reverse complement strand
CCTGGAACAAATTATGTGGCTGTTGCTGCAGGATTGGACCATACAATCGCTTTAAAAAGCGATGGGTCAATTATTGTTTGGGGAATAAATAATTTTGGACAGTTAAATACACCTCGCGGTAATAATTTCACCGCTGTCTCTGCCGGTGAATTCCATAGTCTTGCACTTGGAAAAGACGGGTCACTTACTGCCTGGGGATTTAAAAAAGACAAAAGAACTTCTGTCCCAACAGGTGATTTTATAAAAATATCAGCAGGAGAACGGCATAATATCTTCCTTAAAAAACTTAATCAATCATCCGGTCAATTAATTATTAACTAATCATTATTATGAAAACTTATTATTTTCTTGCTGCTGTAATTATCTATTTGTTTACAGTTTGTAATTCATTAGCAGATACTCCTACTCCGGGGTTTGTTAATGAATGGGGATCATCATCTGCTGGTCTCACTAATAAAATGTATATTGATGCCGATGGCGGTTATAAATTCAGCCTGGCTTTAAGCACCAACAATACAATAACCGGTTGGGGAGAAAACAGGTGGGGGCAGGCATCTCCACCGCAGGTTTCAAATTATATTGCTGTTTCTGTCGGAACAGAACACGGTTTGGCATTAAGAGCTGACGGCTCTCTCGTTGCCTGGGGAGGTCAGCCTGAAGATGTTGCTATGGGACTTACAAATTGTCCCGCAGGCACAAATTACATTGCTGTAAGCGCGGGAGGAAAATTCAATGTAGCGCTTAAAAGTGACCACTCCATCATCGCGTGGGGGGATAACGACTGGGGTCAGGTTACTAATATCCCTCCGGGATATAATTTCGTTGCCGTAGCAGCCGGTTTCGCTCACGCAGTCGCTTTAAGACAAAACGGTTCTATTGCTGTATGGGGAGGTTTCCCGGATGATTACGAAGCACTTACAAATATTCCTCCCGGAAATGATTTTATTTCAGTAGATGCAGGCGGATCGCATTGCGTTGCAATCCATGCAAACGGAACTCCTGTCGCATGGGGAAACAATGATTGGGGCCAAACAGATATTCCGACCACCGCTCCCCTGTTTAGTATTGCCGCCGGTGAAAGTCATAATGTGGCAATTCGGCTTGACGGAACTTTACTTGCCTGGGGTGCCAACAATCGCGGTCAGACTAATTGTCCTCAGGGAAATACTTTTACTAAAACCGGTGCCGGGTCTGAGCATAGTCTGGCTATAAATTTTTCCGGTTTATCCGCCCAGATTCTTGCCGATAAAACTATTGGATTATATACTCTGCCAGTACAATTTCTCGCCGGTACAAGCGGAACAAATGCTATTAATATTTATTATCAATGGGACTTTGAAGACGATGGAATCATTGATATTGAAGGCTGGGGAATTAATACACCAACAAATTTCTATACTAACGGAATATATTCCGTTAGACTTACCGTCAGCAATGAAGAAAACGATACTGCGTACAATTTCAGGCAAAATTATATTAATGTTATGGATCAGGATGTCGGAGCCGAATTTAAAGCCAATGTTCTAACCGGTGTTGTCCCCTTCTCAGTTCAGTTTACTGATTTATCATCTAATGTTCCGCAATATTGGCTGTGGGATTTTGATGACAACGGCAGCATTGACAGCGAAGCTCCAAATCCCAACTATACTTATCATTCCACCGGATCTTTTTCTGTCTCTCTTCTTGTAAGTAATAATTTCGGTGAAGGCAGCGGAACTTCATTCGATTCAATTACAAAGCAAAATTATATAGTCGCTGTTCCGGCAATCTCAGCTTTCTTTTCAGTTGATAAAACCCGTGCGGCAATTGGCGAAACCATTAATTTTTCAGACCTATCAATTAACGGTCCGGCATACTGGAAATGGGATTTCGACAGTAATGGCGTAATCGACAGTACAAATCGGAATCCGTCATACGCCTACTCATCTTCCGGCTACAAAACAGCCACATTGATTTGCGGAAATGTATTTTCTATTGCCACTAATATTCAGTACAATCTCATCACGATTACTACCACTAATCATTCAATTTACGTCTATGAAAATGGCAGTAACTCTCCCCCATTTGATTCGTGGAACTCTGCCGCGACAAACATTCAGGATGCTGTAAACATTTCACTTTCAGGCGCCGAAATATTAATTTCCAACGGTGTTTATTCCTCAGAAGGATATGCCGCAGGAGATGACACAAATGTTTTTGCCGCTGAACACAGCCTGACATTTACCGGATGCGGAGAAATCGCGATTGACGGAAGAAATCTAATGCGGGGATGCTACGTTGTTTCCGGACAACTTTACAGAATTAAATTTATCAACGGAATATCCGAAAATAATGGCGGAAATATCTTCGCGGATAATTCTTCTCTAATTTCATGCATGATCATTGATGGCGCAGCGGTAAACGGCGGCGGAATCTTTCTTACAAACAATTCCAAAATATACAACTGTACTATCGCTGATAATTCAGCTTCAGAAATAGGCGGTGGAATGTATTCCGCGGCTGAAAACGAAATTTGGAACTCTATTTTATACGACAATTACGCGCCGAACGGTTCAAACTATTATTTTAGTGATGTTGTTAGTTTGTCTTATTCATGCACACTTCCGGAAATTGTTTCCGGAGATACCAACAATGTGTATGAAAATCCGGAATTCGAAATCAATTATACGATTTCAGATACTTCGCCGTGCATTGACTCCGGATTCACTTTCCCCTGGCTGATTGGAGAGAAAGATATTTATGGAAACGAACGTGTTTATAACGATATAGTTGATATAGGTGCTTACGAAACAGACGTTCCCGAACCTTTCTATTTACTATTTATCATTTGTCAATTGTTATTTATTTTCGCAT
>JAOZSF010000381.1 GCA_029939815.1 bacterium | reverse complement strand
TGGAGTATATGGGAAGGAAACGCGAGGGTGCGGCGGTAAGAATCAACCTAAGATCAATTTAATTTGTGAAACAAATTTTATGCTATATTATTCAAAAACATCGAAAGCTATTTCATCCGCTGAGCTCAAAACAATAACAATTGAGATTCTTGAAAAAATTGGTACAAAGAAAAAAGTATTAATTATTCCTCCGGATTTTACCAGATTTCATTCTCGTGCAGGAGAAATAACTGAATACGCGTATCAATTTTATGGAGATGTTGTTACGGATATTCTTCCCGCACTCGGCACTCATTTTCCGATGAAAGAAGAAGAAATACATAAAATGTTCGGAGAAATTCCTTTAAGTCTTTTCAGAGAGCATGACTGGCGGAATGACGTTGTAAAAGTTGGAGAAGTACCCGCTGAATTTATAAATAAAATCTCTGAAGGTAAAATTAATCGGCCTTTTCCCGTGCAGATAAATAAATTGCTTATCGAAGGAGATTTTGACTTAATCCTTTCTATCGGGCAGGTAGTTCCGCACGAAGTTATCGGGATGGCAAATTACAACAAAAATATTTTTGTTGGAACAGGCGGCGCGGAAGGCATTAATAACAGCCATTTTCTTGGAGCGGTTTACGGAATGGAGCGAATAATGGGAAAAGCAGACACGCCTGTCCGCGCGGTACTAAATTATGCTTCTGACAATATAACTAATGATTTGCCGATAGTTTATATTCAGACAGTATTGAGCCGCGGTGCTGATGGAGAGATGAAGCTGAACGGAGTTTTTGCCGGTGATGATGTTGAATGTTTTTATGCTGCAGCGGAATTGTCATTAGAGGTTAATTTTGAAATTGTAGAAAAACCATTGAAAAAAGTTGTTGTTTATCTTGACCCCGAAGAATTTAAAAGCACCTGGCTTGGAAATAAATCGGTTTACCGCACAAGAATGGCAATAGCTGACGGTGGAGAATTAATTGTTCTAGCGCCCGGACTTAAAGAATTTGGCGAAGATAAGGAGATAGACCGACTGATTAGAAAATACGGTTACACCACCACACCTGAAATTTTAGGAGCAGTAGAAAACAATGAAGATTTAAAAAATAATTTAAGTGCTGCGGCACATTTAATTCATGGCTCTTCAGAAAACAGGTTCAAAATAACTTACTGTCCGGGAAACTTATCCAAAGAAGAAATCGAGAGTGTTAATTTTAGTTATGCCTCTCTTAAAGAAATAATAAAAAAATATAATCCTGAAAAACTAAAAGACGGATATAACATAATGCCGGACGGTGAAGAAATTTTCTTCATTTCTAATCCGTCTATTGGACTGTGGAAATCAAAAAAACGTCCATAATGTCCATAAAGTCCATTATGTCCACAAAAAAATAATAACAAAATAAAACAGGAGAATTGAAAATGTCGAAAAAAGCTGATATAGGCGTTGTAGGACTTGCCGTAATGGGAGAAAACCTTGTCCTTAATATGGAAAGCAAAGGCTTTACTGTCGCTGTATTTAACAGAACAGTAGCAAAAGTAGAAAAATTTGTTACCGGACGCGGAAAAGATAAAAATATTATCGGTTGTCATTCTATCGAAGACCTTTGCGATAATCTTGAACGTCCGAGAAAAGTAATGTTAATGGTTAAAGCCGGCGCACCGGTTGACGCGTTTATAGAAAAAGTTCTGCCTTATCTTGAAGAAGGCGATATAATTATTGATGGAGGAAATTCTCATTTTCCTGATTCAATTCGCAGAACGAAATATCTTGAGGAAAAACACATCCTTTTTATCGGTACAGGTGTTTCCGGAGGAGAAGAAGGCGCGTTGCTCGGTCCTTCAATAATGCCCGGAGGCAATCCTGCGGCATGGCCGGCGGTTAAACCTATTTTCCAGGCGATTTCCGCGAAAGTTGATGACGGAAGTCCATGTTGCGAATGGGTTGGAAATGATGGAGCGGGACATTATGTTAAAATGGTTCATAATGGAATTGAATACGGAGATATGCAGATGATTTGCGAAGCGTATTCTTTAATGAAGAATTTATTAAAAATGTCGGCTGAAGAAATGGGCGAGATTTTTACTGAATGGAATAAAGGAGAGCTTGACAGTTATCTAATAGAAATCACTTCCGAAATTCTCACGAAAAAAGACGATGAAACAGGAAAACCGGTCGTAGATATTATTCTCGACACCGCAGGACAGAAAGGAACAGGAAAATGGACAAGTGAAAGCGCTTTAGACCTTGGCATGCCGACAATGACAATCGCAGAAGCCGTTTTCGCAAGATGTATCTCAGCGCTAAAAGATGAACGAGTTGCTGCGAGTAAGATTTTAGTCGGTCCGGAGAAGGAATCTGAAATTGATAAAAAAGAATTTATCGCCAACATCAGAAGAGCTCTTTTTGCGTCTAAAATCTGTTCTTACGCGCAGGGATATCAGTTGATGAAAGCAGCGGAAAAGGAATATGGCTGGGAGTTGAATTTTGGTGAAATCGCTTTGATGTGGCGTGGCGGATGTATTATTCGCGCAACATTTCTTGGCGATATTAAGAAAGCTTTTGATAATAATCCTGATTTAGCGAATTTATTATTAGATCCTTTCTTTAAAAATATTATTGATGATTGCCAACAAGCATGGAGAAAAGTTGTGGCGAAAGCTGTTGAATGTGGCATCCCGGTTCCCGCTTTTTCAAGCGCACTGGCTTATTATGATTCTTACCGGTCGGCGGTTTTGCCGGCAAATCTTTTGCAGGCTCAAAGAGATTATTTCGGCGCGCACACTTACGAACGAATTGACAAACCGCGTGAAGAATTTTTCCACACAAAATGGACTGAAACAAGTGGTGATACAAGCAGTTCAACTTAT
>JAOZSF010000380.1 GCA_029939815.1 bacterium | reverse complement strand
TATTTATCTTGTTTTTGAAAATCAGGATTGGTTATCCATTTTATCTTCGGGTCTTTATTGACTTCTTTTCGAAGGACTGTTAAATCACCATTTATTTGTTCAGGTTTTGTTATTACAGCTCCATACTTATGTGAATCTACAAACCATTTTTCTTTTAGCGGAACAAATGTTTGATTTACTTTAAAGTCGATATTTACCTTATTACCCGAAAAATTAGAAATATCACAATATATTACCTGCTCAAAAATTGAATTTAATGGTAAACTGCCAATTAATACATTGTTGATATAAACGTCCAAATATTGACCTAATTGCGCCATTTTTACATCAAATGATTTATAGCTGAAAGAAAAAGCAGAGCGGTTTACAATAAAACCTGTCATAGCATGACTGCCAATCACATACCACTGTTTTTTATAATTATTTAAAAAGCCGTAAGACAATTTCCCTTCAGAAAAAAGTTTCCGGCGTTTAATTGAAGTGTTGGATATGCCGAAAAGAATTATAGCAGTAAGTACAAAAAGAACTAAGATTTTTATAATAGACTTAATTTTTATAAAACCTAGATATTCCCAGCCGATACCAACAAAAAACATATTTAAATCATACTCTATATTCATTATTTTACGCTTTAAAAATAGAAAATGCTGCCTAAAAAATCGATATGTATGCTTATTGCCCAGCGCCCCGCAAACAGAGAGAATTGACAAAAAGATTATACTTTCGGAATTTTCGTAAAAAATATCAGTAAAGAATGAAGATATAAATATCATTAAAAAAATTATTGCCATTGTTCGCGTTAATTTCGACCATTTCGGCTCCTTTTTCCGCGCTCGTCGTGTGAATCCATACGCTAACCGTATAATCATCAGTGATAAAAAGATCAAAAATACGGCAAATGTCACTAAACCGCCTTCAGCGCATATTCTGAGTGGAACACAGTGAGCACGGGCATACCAGAACAGGTCTGTTTTGTCGTGGTAAGTCTTGTATTTTTGTTCAAACAAACCACAACCGACTCCCCACACAGGATTTTCCTTTATCATATTTTTTGCGGCAAGCCAATGATTGAAGCGCCCCTTGAGGAAAATTTTCTTAAAGCTATAACCATGTGTGTATTCTGATCTCCATTCTGTAAGTCTTTTAATCACAGGTAGTTTTGATATTTTTGTCTGCTTGACTTTTACTGCAATATGGAGACCTCCGAATGCCATCATAGCGAAAATAATCACTATACTTAAGGTAACATACCATTTCGTCTTCCTGACAAATCTCCGGAAGTAAATTACCCCTAAGATTAGCATATAAAGAGAAATCAAAATAAAATTAGTTCTGCAGCCGCTTAAAAAGATTACGACAATTTGTGTAAATAACGCGAATACCAGAAATACCCGCGCAATCAGCAATTTACTTTCCCGGAGAAGATATATGCCAATAACAAAAATTACCATGAATATATCCGCCAATACCGCCGGTGAAGATAATGTAGCGTTTATTCTTCGTTCATAAATATAATGCGCCACCATATACTGTTTCGTTATGTAAGAATACAACCCGAAGGCGGCAATAGGTATTGATGTAAACTGCAGACTCCAGAAAAGTGTTCGTACGTCTTTTAAATTTCTTACAATACATCTTAATATACTGTAAACTGAAATGGCAAGCAGCCATACCCACATATAACGCAAAGGAACATATTTCTCCTTCTCACTAAGTATGGGAATTAAACGTAACTGCTGCAGTAATTCATGCCATGCACTTGGTTCTGTCCAGTCAAAAAACGAAAGAAGTCCTATCATTCCCGCAGAAATCAAACAAATAATGAAAATTTTGAAATCAAAACTTACAAAATGTTCATCATTTTGTTCCGCCCCGTTTATTACAAAATTTAATAAAAATCCAAAACATATCGCAGCGGGAACTATATAAGACATCTTAATCCCGGGCCACGGCAGCCAGAAATATGTTGTGTTGAATAAAAGTAAACAAGGAATCATCCAGTATAATACGCTGCGGGGACGTAACGCAGTTATCGCTAATAACAGCAAACTTGCTGCAGTTATCATACACCAAAGCAGCGGTTCGGAATAAAAGGTTACACACCAGACGTACCAAGGCAGAAATAAACATGACAGCCAGATGAACTTGCTGCTTACAGATGTCTTAAAACCGGAAAATGTGTCTCGCAACCATTCTTTCATATTGAATGGCTCTACTACTACTTCTGAAACATCAAAAATATCCTCTTCGGTTTGCATACAGAAAACACTTTAGTTAATGATTAATTATTTTAATTATACAAATATTTATAATCTATTGCAATAACATTTAATTTGATAATTGATTAATTTGGTAATTTTTCAATTTCTCAATTCTTTTGACTCTGCAACCTCTATTGACTATAATATTATAAGTTATAGTAACCAAAGCATCCTTGCTTTGGATTGCAAGGAGAATTTTTCTCAAAAAAATGTGAGAAGAATAACGAAAATTAAATAATAAACCATTAAATGTGCTTAAAACTTTTTTTCTAAATCATTATTCGAAATTATACCGGCAAATCACGATCTGCTTTTTGGCAGCGGTGCTTGTATCGTTTTGTCACGCGAAAAGTTTTAGTGGACCTAATGGTACCGTGAGACTCGAAAGCAGGACTTTCGGAAAAACTGAATTTGTTCCCTTGCTTGATATGGCGGAATCCCTCGCTCTTTCTGTGAAATGGAGATACGAATCCGGGAAAATTGAATTGAAAAATAAAAATATCTCCATCGATGTCATGATCGGCTCAAAACTCGTTCAGATCAATAAAAGCGATATTAGAAAAATGAATTCCTCTATCGTTTTTATTAAAGGTGAAC
>JAOZSF010000379.1 GCA_029939815.1 bacterium | reverse complement strand
TTGCATCATCATTGTTTTTATTAAAAAAAACAAATAATACCGACTTTTCTTTTAAAAGTTCCGGTATAGCTTTAGCTACTCAAAAAAAATCAAGTTCTCAAAACCATAACCAACAAAAAAATCTCCCTGATTCTAAAATTAATGTTGAGGACAATAAAACGACTCAACTTAAAAAAGAAATCGCAAAAAAAAATCCGCTCTACACAAAAAACGAAATAAAAAATATTTCCGCCGATACTCACGTTAAACCCGGAGCTTTTGCTGACCCTGTAGTTCGTGCGGCGTTTGTCGCAGCTTATAAAAAACGTGATGACAAAATTAAAAAAATTGTTCAAAATTATTCGGAAAAACATAATATCCCTATCAGAGGGGAAGACGAAGAAGGACCGTATGTACTACACGGTTTGGATAGCAACGGCCGCCCGATAAAATGCCGGCCTTTGAACGATGAAGCTGCAATTATTTCGCGAGTAGCAGCGGTGCGTGGGGATGAAATTAATGGCGCGGGAGCAAAGTATGGTTTGACCGGTAATGGTTTGCGGGCATATATTTTTGAAGATGGATCGCCGGATATAAACCATGAAGCTTTTTATAAAATCCCAGGTAATTCAGGCAGCGGGTCAAGAATCTTTCACCAATCTCAAACTTATTTCGATTCTCACGCGGCGCATGTATCAGGTACTGTCAGCGCTGGATTTAATTCTAATAACGGAAACGCTACCGGTATGGCTCCGGAATCTGAACTCGCAAACAGGTATATTCACGATTACTCTTATGCTGTTGCAAATGGCGCTACATCTTCTGTTCCGGCTTCCGGTGGAATTGTTGCGAATAATTCATATAGCGATATTTCTTCGCAGGGAAGTTATTACGGTTCAACTTCACGCAACTATGATTCTACAATGTATGGCTTGAGATATTTTTTGCTTTTTTCCGCTGCGGGAAATGGCAATAACAGCGCTCGCTTCGACATGTTATACAATGTCTCCAAAAACGGTATGAATGTTGCCGCTTGTGATGAGGCCATTACTGACAGGCAACTTGATATGAGTAAAATCAAAAGAAGGTATTCAAGCGGGATGGGACCTTGCGATGACGGCAGAATTAAACCCGATATTACTGCAAACGGAACCGGACTGACTTCTGTCGGCAGCGGCACTACCGGCTATCGCGGAATGAGCGGCACAAGCATGTCTTCCCCGAGTGCTGCCGGTTCAGCGATTATTATCCAGGAGATGCACGCAAATTTAAATTCAGGCAATATTATGATCGCCGCTTTATTAAAAGGATTGATTATTCATACTGCAACGGACATCAAACGTCTTGACAACGATACTTCCAAAAAAGAAGTCGGACAGGACGGTCCTGATTTTACTTTCGGATGGGGGTTGTTTAATACTCTCGGCGCATGCGACAAAATTTATACTCATCACAATGATCCAACTAATTTACATCTGACTGAAGCTACTTTGCTTGAAAATTCTACTAATAAATATTCTTTCGTGTGGGATGGAAGTTCGCCAATTCGCGCTACTATTGCGTGGACAGATCCTGCCGGCACGGCAAAAAACAATGAAGATACTACTCCTGTTTTAGTTAATGATTTGGACATTAGAATTTATTCTCCATCTAATGATGTTTATTTTCCATATAAATTTGATGATTCCGATCCAAACTACCCGGACATTCCGGCAACTACCGGCGATAATATTGTTGATAATGTTGAGCAAATTTATATAAAAAATCCCGGGATAAACGGTGTTTGGTCTATCGAAATCTCTCATAAAAATTCTTTGACGGACGGAAAACAGGAATTTGGGTTGATTGTCGATGGACAACGTGTTTCCGGAAATGAAATCTCCGTTTCCGCTAACGGAAACATTTTGGTAAATGGCGAACCGACTCCGCTTGTTGATAATCATACCGATTTTGAATCTGTTGCTTATAATCTCGGCGCTGATTTAATCCATCATTATAAAATTTCTAATATCGGCGATACTAATTTAATTGTAAAAAATGTTGCCGTTGATGACATGATTAATTATTCTATTACTCAACCGGCAGATACAAACCTCGCTCCGGGAGAATCTACTTCTTTTTCTCTAACTTATGCCCCGACTGATTCCGGAATTCATGATGCTGTTGTAACTGTTTTTAACGATGACGCTGATGAAACTAATTTTACTTTTAATATTACCGGCGAAGGGGTATCCGCCGCGATTATTTCTGATATTTCTCTTCGGAAAGTTTTGGAAAGCAGCAGCGCGCCGATTAACATTAAACTGAACAGCCGACCGCCGGGAGATGTAACTGTTAATCTTGCAATTTCCGGTGATGCTGATTTAACTTTGCCGTTATCAACTTTTTCTTTTAATATTACAAACTGGGATACTTTTCAAACTGTAAATGTCAGCGCTGCTGAAGATTCCGATAAAACTAACGGCATGGCTTTGTTCACTGCTTCGGCAACAAATTGGACAGACGCTGTTGTTTCGGTTTTTGAAATTGATAACGATTCGGTTCCGATTGTGATGCTGCATCTTGACGAATTTTCAGGTGCGCCGGCTGATAATTCAGGAACTCTTGGAGATAACGGCGATGGTACTTTTTACGGGAATATAAACCGAGCGGTTCCGGGCGTTATTAATTTTGGGGTTTGGCACGATGGCAGCGATGATTATATGAAAATTGCAAATAATTCCGCTTTAGATTTTAATTCTGAAAATGATTTCTTCGCTGTTTCAATTTGGTTTAAATATTCTAATTCGACAGGCAGCGATTTCAAGCAACTTATTGGGAAATCTAAAAGTAAGTATAGTAATTGTCAGTTCTTAATTTATTTAAGAAATAACAGCTTATACGGAA
>JAOZSF010000378.1 GCA_029939815.1 bacterium | reverse complement strand
CATAAATAACTCGGTAGTTTCCTATTCGAATTCTCCAAGCATCTCTGCCGGTTAGTTTTTTGCATTGATTAGGGAATGGGTTTTCTGAGAGCTGCCTTATCTTTTCAATAATATTTTATTTTTCCAATTCTTTCACAGCTTCTTCAAAAGAAATGGTTTTATCATTGTCAGATTTGGCAATGTCGTATGAACGGATATCCTCCAATTCTTCGATATCATACATTAACTTTTCCCATTCATCGAAAGGAATAATTACTGACTTTTTGCGTTCTTTTTGATCTATAATATATTCCGGGTGTAGCGCAATCATTATTTTCTCCAATTAATTTTAACTATACATTATAATATCAAAATTGTTTGTTTTTGTCAATTTATTGTGATTAGAAAATATCCGGTTTTTTATTTACATCGCGCGGAGCTTACGCTCAACAATATCAGTTTTAAGATTAATTCATGCGATGTAAGGAAAACAAAATTGCTTAAAATATTGCTCAACAACTGATTAATAATCTACCGCCCTGAAAATAAATTGTTTTCGATAGCGTAGCCTATCGAAATCAATTTCCTCCGAGCGCCTGCTAAAATCCCTCTTGCCCCCTTTAAAAATAGGGGGAATTAATCGGCGGCGCGACCCATTTGACTTTTTCTGAAAATAGTGATATAATGTCCGCAGCAAATTTAAAAATAACTTAATTTAAGCAAAAATGAAAACTTCGGCAAACGTAATTCTTTCTTTAGTGAATGTCGTGCTACTACTCGTAGTGCTGCGTTTTGCATTGCCATCGGATTCCGCTTAAATTAGGATTAAAAGAAATAGAAAAGAATAAAAGCGACCGATGGAAAATCGGCCGCTTTTTTTTGTGGAAAAATAACAACAATATTATCAATTAATAAGTGATAAATGATAAATAGTAAATAAAAACGACATATTGATATTGACTAAAAACGGCTAAATCAGTATAATTCAGAGTTATAGAATAATTAATACTTTAAATGGTAAGGAGATTAAAAATGGCAAAGACCGGTGCAGAAATAATAGCTGAAGCTTTGAAAAAAGAAAAAGTTGAAATAATCTTCGGGTATCCCGGCGGCGCAGTACTCGATATTTTCGATAAACTTTATGACGCGGGAATTAAACTTCTGCTTTCAAGGCATGAACAGGGCATGACTCACATGGCCGATGGTTACGCACGCGCAACAGGTAAACCGGGCGTCGTTATCGCTACAAGCGGGCCTGGTGCTACCAACACGATAACCGGATTAGCCACTGCGTATCTGGATTCAATTCCGTTAGTTATGTTTACAGGGCAGGTTCCAAGCCATTTTATCGGAAATGACGCTTTTCAGGAGGCTGATGTTACAGGAATTACGCGTCCGGTTACTAAACATAACTATCTTGTAAAAGATATAAATAAACTTCCCGAAATCATTAAAGAAGCTTTTTATATCGCTACCGCGGGACGACCGGGACCTGTTTTAATAGACGTTCCGAAAGATGTACAGAATCAGAAAACATCTGTGAGTTATCCTGACACATTGAAAATGGAAACTTACCAGCCGACTTATAAAGGCAACATTAAACAGATCAAAAAAGCGGCTGAGGCAATTAAGAATGCGAAAAAACCTGTCGCTTATGTCGGCGGGGGAGCAATTACAAGCGGCGCAAATAAAGAAGTTTTTGAATTTATCAAAAAAACAGGAATTCCGATTACTACTACCTTAATGGGAATCGGTGTTTTCCCTGAAACAGAACCGGAATCATTGAAAATGCTCGGTATGCATGGAACGCGCTACGCAAATTACGCGATCCAGAATTGTGATTTGATTATCGCTATCGGCGCGCGGTTTGATGACAGGATAACGGGAAAGATTTCGGAATTTTCTCCCAATTCAACTGTTGTTCATATTGACATTGACCCGACAAGCATATCGAAAAACATTTATGCTCATGTTCCTGTTGTCGGCGATGTAAAGGATGTTTTAAGGAAGCTCAATAAGATTGTTGAAAAACCGAAAATTACTGAGTGGAAGAAACAAATCGCAAAGTGGAAGAAAAAATATCCTCTGACCTATAGAAAGAATTCGAAAAAAATATTGCCGCAGGAGGTTATTGCGGCAATTAATAAAATTATGCGTAAGGACGATATTATCGTTACGGATGTCGGGCAGCATCAAATGTGGTCAACACATTTTATCGATTATAAAAAACCAAGAACTTTTCTCTCTTCAGGCGGGTTGGGAACAATGGGATTCGGCTTGCCGGCAGCTTTGGGAGCAAAACTCGGAAAGGAAAAATCCGTTGTTTTCGCTATTTGCGGTGACGGAGGATTTCAAATGAATATTCAGGAACTCGCAACAGCGGCAATAAACGATATTCCTGTTATCAGCATAGTTTTAAATAACGGTTACCTCGGTATGGTAAGACAATGGCAGGAACTTTTCTATGATAAACGTTACGCAATGACATGCTTAGACAGAAAAGCCGAATGTCCGACTATATGCAACGCGCCGAAAGCGAGTTGTCCAACCTATGTTCCTGATTTCATAAAACTTGCTGACGGATACAATTGCTGTGGTAAAAGAGTGACCAAACATAAAGATGTTGAGCCAACTCTCGCGGAAGCGGTAAAAGTAGCAACTGAACAAAAACGTCCTGTCGTTCTTGAATTTATTACCGAGCCGGAAGAAAATGTTTATCCGATGGTTCCCGCAGGCGCGCGTTTGGATGATATGCTTGACGAACTTGTATAAAGGATTAAAAAAATAACACACCCCGCCCGGCGGGCACCCCTCTCGAGAGGGGAATTAAATCATAAAATCATAAACACTGGTAAGGCGAAATTACCAAATTATTAAATTACTAAATTACTAAATTAC
>JAOZSF010000377.1 GCA_029939815.1 bacterium | reverse complement strand
TCCTTCGCGAGTTTTTCAACTATATTGCTCTTCTTTAAAATTCTTACCGCGTGTTGTAAAAGTTTACAGTATAAAGTAAATCCCACTGAAGCGATGTGACCTGACTGCTGCGGTCCGAGAATATTTCCTGCGCCGCGAATTTCCAGATCTTTCATCGCTATCGCGTATCCGGAACCAAGTTCTGTATTTTCTAAGATGGCTTTTAAGCGATGGCGTGCGGCAGTATCAATAGACAAATCGCCCGGAATTACAAGATAAGCGTATGCCTGTCTGTTCGAGCGGCCTACACGCCCGCGCAGTTGGTACAAATCGGCGAGGCCGAACATATCGGCATTATCAATGATAATTGTATTAACATTCGGCATATCGAGTCCTGATTCAATTATCATTGTACAGATCATCACGTCAAATTTTCTTTCGGCAAAATCTTCCATTACCTGCGAAAGTTCACCTTCGTGCATTTGTCCGTGAGCAACCTCGAATTTAGCTGTAGGGATTAATTTTCTCAATTTTTCCGCGACACCGTTTATGCTTTGAACGCGGTTATGAAGAAAAAAGACCTGGCCATCGCGGGCGAGTTCGCGTAAAATCGCTTCTTTAATAATTTTATTATCGCGTTTGATGAGCATTGTTTTTACAGGAATCCTCTCCTGCGGCGGAGTGAGAATCGTACTCATATCGCGCGCGCTGGTAAGCGCCTGATAAAGTGTTCGCGGGACAGGCGTTGCCGATAAAGTCAGCACATCAATCAACGCGCGCATTTCTTTTAATTTCTCTTTATGACGGACACCGAACCGTTGTTCTTCATCAACAATTACTAACCCGATATTATCAAATTTTACATCTTTAGAAAGCAAGCGGTGAGTGCCAATAACAATATCAACCTGTCCTTCCGCCATTGCCTGAACGATTTTTTTCTGATTTTTTGCCGAGACAAAGCGGGATAATACTTCCACACGAACAGGATAATCAGCCATCCTTTCAGAAAAAGTGTGCCAGTGCTGCTGAGCAAGAATTGTTGTCGGCGCGAGAACCGCAACCTGTTTACCTGAAAGAACGGCTTTGAATGCCGCGCGAATCGCCACTTCGGTCTTTCCGAAACCAACATCACCGCAGATTAGCCGGTCCATTGGCTGCGGGCTTTCCATATCTTTTTTCATTTCATTGATTGCCCGCATTTGGTCATGAGTTTCCGGATAAGGAAACGCTTTTTCAAAAGCAAGCTGCCATTCCGAGTCGCGCGAAAAAGCAAATCCTTCCAACGCTTCCCGCTGCGCCTGACTTTCAAGCAGTTTTGCCGCGAGATCAAGCACAGCTTTTTCGGCTTTTTTTCTTTTTGCCGACCATTTACCGCTGCCGAGAGCATCGAGTGCGGGTTTTCCTTCACCAACACTTACATATAATTCAATCAAATGTGCCTGCCCGAGCGGAACATATAAAAGAGCGTCATCGGCGTAGCGGACAATAATCATTTCTTTATAATCGTTGCCCATTTCGATGAGTTTAATTCCGTCAAAAATTCCAACACCGTGATTTATATGAACAACATACTCTCCGATATTAATGTTAGCAACATTTTTAATTTCACGGGTTTTAAAATGCCGTTTTTTTCGCGCGCGACGGCGCTGAGCGTAAATGCGGTTGAATATCTCGTCATCGGTTATTACCGCTTGTTTACACGCGGGAATAATCCATCCTTCAGTTAAGATGGAAGCGGAGATTTTGTATATTTTTTCGTCAAGGTCGGTTTCTGTTCTGAGTAAATCCGCCAAGCGATTTTTTTCCGCGTCTGTTGCGCAAACGAGAGTTACGTCATAATCCTCAGATTTCCATTCCTGAATTTGCGCTGCGAGAACCCGTAAACTGAACTGATAACTTTTAGTTGATTCAAATTCAACGGATTTATTTTCTATCGGTTTTAGTGATAAAGTTTTTGTTTCGATTTTTACATTGGTTTCAACTTCAATGTCAGAAATGTCAACATCTAATTCCTGCGCGTAAATTCTCGGCAGCATTTTACACCTGGACTGAAACAAATTGAACAATTCGCCTGTTGCTGTATTAGCGCCCGGCATAATTGTTTCCTTCTCCCATCGAGCGAGTTCTTTAATTATGTGAGAAAATTCGTGCCAGACAATCAATGGTTTTTCACCAAAATAATCAAGAATGTTTCCCCGCGTGTTTTTTATCGTTGATTCCCGCACGGCAGGGATAAGTATTTCTGACAGTTCAGCCCCGCCGGACGATAATTGAGAATGCACTTCAAATGTACGGATTGAGCAGACTTCGTCACCAAAAAATTCCACTCGGACAGGATTGTCGGATGTTATCGGAAAAATATCTATTATACCGCCCCGGGCGCTGAACTCACCTCTGAACTCCACAGTATCCGTGCGTTCATAACCGAGTTCCACCAGTTTCCTCAATATTTCTGTCAAGTCATATTCTTCTTCTAATTTTATTTTAAAAGTATGAGCTGAAAATGCTTCCGGCGAAGGCGTTTCCTGAAGTACAGCCATAAACGGCGCAACAACGATATCCACATTACCGTTTTGTAATCCCGTTAATGTTTCCATTCGTTCGATATTAACGGAAAGGTTTGGCAGGATATCATCTTTTTCCCAGGTGTGTGCCGAGAAGAGAGAAACGGAATTATTTTGGAAAGTCTGGAGATTAGTAAAGATTTTTTCAGCGGATTCGGTTCCGCGGGTAACAATCAGAACCGGTTTTTTTAATTTGGAATGAAACCAGTTAATGATTGCGGAACTCAAAGCCGGGTTACAGCCTGTAACGGCTGTTTTACCGTTTTTTTTGAGTATTTCAGCGCAGTTCTCAAGTCCCGGAATTTCCGAAAAAGAATTTATAATTGATTTAAACAT
>JAOZSF010000376.1 GCA_029939815.1 bacterium | reverse complement strand
AAAATTAATTTAGAGCCTTAGTGGCTAATATAAAAAAATGCCTGTTTCAGCAAAAAAACTAAGATTGGATTCCGCGCTTGCCGAGTTGAATTTTTACGAAACTACCGAAAAAGCTAATCGGGCAATTCTTGCCGGTGAAGTAGAAATAAACGGCGATCGAAATGTAAAGCCGGGCATTAACGTAAAAATAAAAGAAATCGACTCAAAAAACATCTTATTTCATAGCGGTAGAAAACTGAAAATCGTTGTCAGAAATAAATGCCCTTATGTTAGCCGGGGCGGATATAAACTTGCCGCCGCGTTAGATGAATTTAAAATAAATCCTGCCGGAATGATTACGGTAGATATCGGCGCGTCAACGGGAGGATTCACCGACTGCCTGCTTCAGCGCGGCGCTGAGAAAGTTTACGCGGTTGACTGTGGAACCGGCCAACTTCATTCAAAGATCCGGGACAATAATCGCGTGATTGTTATGGAAAGAACCAACGCCCGATTTATTACGAGAGATTTAATTCCTGAACCGCCGGAACTCGTAGTAATAGACGTATCATTTATTTCTTTAAAAATGATTTTCCCGGTAGTGAATAAAATTGGCGAAAATGATACAATAGTAATCGCTCTTGTAAAACCGCAATTCGAAGTTGAAAAAGGAAAACATTTGATAGGCGGCGTAGTTAAAGAAATGGAAATACGAAAAAACATAGTAAATGATATCAAAAATTATATGTCTGAATTAAATTGGAAAGTAATCGGTGAAATCGAAAGTCCGATAACCGGTCCGGCAGGCAATCATGAATTTTTATTAGTGGCACAGATATGAAAAAAACTCTCGAGACATTCGAAAAAGGTTGCGCAGGCATTGTGGCTAATGTTTCAAAAAAGCACACCGCCGCTGCTGCTCGTTTGGTCATTTCCGAACTGGAGAAAAACGGTTTCAGCTGGAAACTCGAGGAAATGACCGCACGGCACATTGACCGACCGAATGAAGGAACACCGATGCCGGAGTTGGCAAACAGTATTACGTGGTTGATTGTTATAGGCGGAGACGGTACGATTCTTCAGGCGGCAAGAGAGATTGTGGAGCATCACATTCCCCTTCTTGGAATAAATCCCGGGCGTTCATTTGGATTTATGGCTGACACATTGATTGATGAAGTTTCCGACACGTTAAAATCCATTAAGAATCTTGAATTTGACATAATTAAACGCTCAACATTAAAAGCGGAATTTTATTCATCTGCAAATGAAAGAAAAATTCTGCCGTTCGCTCTTAATGATGTTACTTTTACTCACGGCGCGGAAGCGCGATTGATTTCTCTGAATGTTAATGTTAATGATGAACTGTTAAGCACTTACTCAGCAGATGGACTTATTTTTGCCACAGCAACCGGTTCTACTGCACATTCAATGTCTGCCGGCGGGCCGATTCTTTATCCTTCGGTTGATGCAATAGCGCTAACGCCTATATGTCCGCACACATTGAGTAACCGTCCTATAATACTTCCTCATGATTGTAAGATTGAAGTATTTTTAAATAAAATAAATTGTGATGTTCTTGTAATTACAGACGGTCAGGTAACAGAGAAAATGAAACCTAATGATAGGGTGATTATAAGTTCGAGTGATTATAAAGCTCATTTCATCCACTTAAAACGCCATTCCTTCGCATCTATTTTAAGAAAAAAATTGAAATGGACAGGTGATTTGAAAAATGGTTCAGAAGAATAAACGGCAATTTGTAATTGGAATTTAACAGAAAAATATTCAACAAGAAATTTTCAATGATAAAGTAAATACAAATCCCCCTAACCCCCTTTAAAAAAGGGGGAATAAAAATCCCCTCCTGGTTTAGGAGGGGTGGCACAAAGTGCCGGGGTGGTTCTTAACTTTGTGATTGTTCATTTCTTGTTACGATGAAATAATCCTCCTTAGGCGGATCTTCGACGTGCGTATTTTCGCACAGCCATATTGAATATTTAATTAATAAGTCAGTAATAAAAAATAAAGGTATATTATGAGAAGTGTTTTTAAAGGTTCAGTTGTTGCAATCGTTACTCCTTTTAATCATGACGGGTCTATCGACTTCGACTCACTCAAACAACTCGTTGAATGGCATATCGAAAGCGGAACAAGCGGAATCCTCCCCTGTGGAACAACAGGCGAAAGTCCTACTCTTTCACACGATGAACATGATCTTGTCGTCGAATCGGTAATAAAATTTGTGAACAAAAGAATCCCCGTTCTCGCGGGCGCGGGGTCAAACTCCACTGCCGAAGCTTTACGGCTTACCAAACACGCTGAAGATGTCGGCGCGGACGGCGCGTTAGTTATCACACCTTATTACAACAAACCTACTCAGGCAGGTTTAAAAGCGCATTTTACTAAAATCGCATCCGAAACAAATATCCCTATCGTTATTTATAACGTGCCGGGAAGAACAGGCATTTCTATCGCTCCGGAAACCGTTGCCGAACTTGCCGAACTTAAAAATATTGCGGCAATAAAAGAAGCAAGCGGGTCGATTGATCAGGCATCTTCAATCTTAACAAAATGTAATATCGACCTTTTATCCGGTGATGACGCTTTAACGGTTCCGATAATGTCGATCGGCGGCTGTGGAGTTGTTTCAGTTGTGGCAAATATCGTTCCTGAAAAAATGGCGGCGCTGACTAACGCGATGATGAAAGGCAATCTTCCCGTTGCGGAACAACTTCATCGCGAACTTTATTCTTTATGCAAATCGATGTTTGTGGAAACAAACCCTGTTCCGGTAAAAGCTGCTCTGGCAATAATGGGGAAAATAAAAGAAGTTTACCGTCTGCCGATGGTACCAATGAGCGATTCAAACAAAAAAATTGTAGAAAATGAATTGAAAAAGATGG
>JAOZSF010000375.1 GCA_029939815.1 bacterium | reverse complement strand
TTCACGAATTACCACGAATTAAGAAATTTATATTTTCCGTGTATTCTGTGTGTTCCGTGGTTAAAAAAGAATTTTAACAAGGCTCTTGCATAGATAAATTGTTAATACCATTACAATAAATTACGATTACACACTGCTTGTAAAACAACATAAATGCAACTTGGCAAGAAATAGAAAAGAAAAAATTACCGAAGATAAAAATTATAGAAAAATCTGACCCTGATTTATTAAATGAAGTTCTTGCTGTTGTTGATGCTATCATTTATGATGAATAATTATCTGTATCCTGTGTTGTAGTTTGTCCCGGGATAATCACTTATCGAAACAATAACATACGAAATATATCTATACACCGTTCAAGAACGGAGGAAATTGAAATGATTGCTTTATTTAGTTTATTTACGATTATTCTTATCTCGATTATAATTGTCAGAATCGGTTCTATAGCTTTGGAATTAACCGGAATACCAATTGAAATCGCAGCTTTTCAAGCCCAATCCGCTTTTTCGGGTGCCGGGTTTACCACGACTGAATCAGAAACAATTGTAAATCATTCCGTTCGAAGAAAAATTATAAGAATTTTGATTATGCTCGGCAGCGCGGGTCTTACATCTTCAATCGCAACTCTTATTTTAACTTTCGTGGGTCAAAAAAGCGCGGCAATAACTTATCGCGGCGTTTTGCTGATAATCGGACTATTTATTATCTACCTGCTTGCTCGTTCCGAAGTGATTTATAAGTTCATGAAACGTATAATAAAAAGTTTCCTGCGAAAACATACCTCGTTGGTTGTAATGGATTATCAGGAAATTCTCGGACTGACCAAGGGATACGGAATTTCAAAATTTAAAGTAAAGAAAAACAGTTGGATCGCAGGAAAAAAATTGAAATCACTCGATATTATAAAAGAAGGAATCCTGATTCTAACCATTAATAGAAAAAACAAAAGAAAAAACGAAATGATCGGCGCGCCAAACGCCGATACTATTATTCAGCCGGAAGACGAACTTGTTTGTTACGGTAAAGCTGAAAGTATAAAAAAATTATCGGAGAGATTGAAAGGAAATAACGGCGACTTAGAACATGAGATAATAGTTAATCTCGAAAAAAATGTTGTTAAAGTCGAGGAAAATGATATGGGAAAAATAGAACGGTAATTTGTCGATTATTTATAAAGTCCATCTTTAGATTTTGTGAACAAAAAACTTCGCGTTCTTCGTGCCCTTCCCCGATAAGTAAACTATCGGCGGATACAATCCGATTACCGGACCTATAGAATTACAGGTTGAGAGTGGTCGCGAGGAAGAAGCTAAAATATTATTGGCGGAATTAATAAAAGATTTAGACAAATCGTAAAACACTAAATTAATAAATTAATTGCGTCTTTTATGACGTTTGCGTTAAAAAATTCTTTATACGTCAATATTTGAATCCTCATAAATCAAATCCAGATGTCGGCACCGTCGGCACTCCGGGCGGAAGTTATTATACCGAAATCCAGGTTGCCGTTGATGCAGCTGTCGCAGGCGACCTTATCCTTGTTTCTGATGGAAATTATAGTACGATAATTGACTTTAATGATATTTCGCGCTTGTCCAAAATTATTAATAAAAAATGTAAGTAGTTTCTTTATCTTGCATTTCTTGTGCACTTAGTATAAAATAATGAAAACTATTATACAAATATTATGAAAAAAGAATCAATTTAAAAATTGAAAGAGAATAAATGAACAGAAAAACACATAACAAATCCAAAAATTTACTCCAAAAAATTTTGGCACACAGATAAAATTTAATCAATGACCGAAATTGACGCTTTATTAATTCTAAATCACCTGCGCGTGGGACCTATTACTTCCAGGCGGCTTATGGACGCTTTCGGCTCCGCTGTTGCTATTTTTGCTGCAAGCGAGCGGCAGATTTCAGCCGTGTCCCGCTTGTCATCAGCAAATGTCGATAAAATTAAGGGATGGGAAAAATATGTGAAGCTCGATAAAGCATGGGCGGATATCAGGGAAAATAACATCAAAATAATTACATATAAAGATGAAATTTATCCCCCGCTGTTGAGAGAAATTTATGACCATCCTTTACTCTTTTATCTTAGAGGCGAATTGAAACCGCAGGATAATTCTGCAATCGCCTTTGTAGGTACACGCAACGCAACCGGTTATGGTCGTTCTATCGCGAGAAAATGGGCGTACAATCTCGCTGCAAGAGGATTCACAATCGTTAGCGGACTCGCACGCGGAATCGATACCGAAGCGCATATCGGCGCTGTTGAAGCCAACGGCAGAACGATCGCTGTTCTTGGATTCGGATTTGGTTATGTTTATCCTAAAGAAAATGCGGCTTTACTCGAAAAAATAGCTGAAACAGGAGCCGTAATTACTGAATATCCCTGGAAAAAATATCACGGAAAAGCTTCCTTCCCGCTCAGAAACAGATTGATTGCCGGACTCAGCCGCGCGACTCTTGTTGTTGAATCCCGCCGCCGCGGCGGCTCGATGATAACAGCTCATTTTGCAAATGAATATAACCGCACGGTTTTTGCGGTGCCCGGATCAATAAATTTCTCGGCTTCAGCGGGAACAAATCAGTTGATTCGTGATGGCGCTACTTTGGTTACAGCACCGGATGAAATAACTGAAGAGTTTGAATTTTTATTTCCGATTCCTAAAAAAACGGAAAATAAATCTTCGGAACTTACTCCAAATCTTGACGGGAATGAAAAAATCCTGTATGAACTTATTACTGAACCGGTTTCAATTGACCAGCTCGCGGAAAAAAGCGATGTAAGTATTGAAAAAGTGACTACCGCGCTGCTTATGCTTGAATTAAAGGGCTTAATCAGAATGCTGCCGGGAAAAATTTATGATCGAAGATGATAATA
>JAOZSF010000374.1 GCA_029939815.1 bacterium | reverse complement strand
ATCCGATATACCATTTTTACACAAAGTTACTTGGCATAACGCCAAAATCACCTGGATTTAAGGAAATAAGAGTTAAGCCGCATTTATGCGGTTTAACAGAAATATCGGGAACAATACCTCATCCGAAAGGAAAAATAGAAGTTAGAATTACTACAAAAAAAGAAAATATTGCGATTATTTCTATTCCGAATGGAACGACCGGAGAGTTCATTTGGGATAATAAAACATACACTCTTAAAGCAGGTACACAGAAAATTATACAAAAGAGTTTTTGATTATTTGCGATGCGAAGCTGCCGTCCTCACCGAGAACGGCTACAGAAGATAGCATGGGATAAATTTAGCGAATAGGTTGTAGCTGACCTCGTTGAGGTCGGAGATAATAATTGGACTTGCTAAGACAACAAAAACAATGCAGCTTAAATCATTTATTAAGAGGTATATATGGCTGAGAATCCAACAGAATTAGTTTTAAAAAACTTGTATAAAACTTATGTAATGGGTGAAGTGGAAGTTCCCGTTCTGCGTGGGATAGATACAGAAATCTATAAAGGTGAACTTACGGTTATTCTTGGCGCTTCAGGCTCCGGGAAAAGCACATTGCTGAATATGATAGGCGGTATCGACCGACCGTCTTCAGGGCATATTATGTTTGGTGATAGTGACATTGCTACGCTCAATGATAAACAGTTGACGCAGTACCGCCGCACAAGTATAGGTTTTGTTTTTCAGTTTTATAATCTGGTGCCTACATTGACTGCTGTAGAAAATGTGCAGGTATCTACTGAAATCTGTGACAATCCAATGTCGCCGGAAGAGGCATTGGAAAAAGTAGGCTTGGGTGACAGATTAGACCATTTCCCCTCACAACTTTCCGGTGGACAGCAGCAGCGTGTGGCCATTGCACGCGCGCTGGCAAAAAATCCGCGTTTAATGTTATGCGATGAGCCTACCGGAGCACTTGATCATGAGACCAGCATTATTGTTTTGAATTTGCTTCAGAAATTGAATAAGGATTTAGGAACAACGATTGTAATGATTACGCATGCGCCACCTATATCTAAAACAGCGAATCGAATTATCGAGATTGAAGATGGAGTAGTAAAACGAGTTAAAGTTAATTCTAATCCGGAAAAAGCGGAGGATATTAGTTGGTAATGATGACTGTTCTCGACAAAAAAAGACACAGAGATATTATCGCTCTCAAGGGCATGCTGATCGCCGTTGCAGCAATTGTTGCTATCGGTGTGGCTTCTTTTGTCGGAATGCTTGCAACTTATATTAACCTGAGCCGGGCAAAAGATCACTATTATGCCCAATGCAGAATGGCGGACTTTTGGATCGATCTAAAAAAAGCCCCGTTAAATGAAGTTGAACGATTGCGCAATATGACGGGAATTACCGAACTGCGGGAACGAATCCGATTTCCCATCAGAGTTGATCTGAAAGGAGTGCAGTCTCTCATCTCCGGTATGGCATTGTCCATGCCGTCAGACCCCTTGCCGGTAATCAACAATATTAATTTACGGCAGGGAAGTTATTTTACTGAAAAACGCCGGAATGAGGTGATCGTATCAGAGCAATTTGCAAAGGCGCGTGACATTAAACCCGGAGACACGCTGCACTTAATAATGGATGGCCAGCGAAAAAAAGTTTATGTCACCGGTACAGCAATCAGCTCGGAATTTATTTATTGCACCCCTCCCGGAAGTATTGTAAGTCAACCTGAAAATTACGGGATCTTCTTCATGAAAAGAGACTATATGGAGGATGTTTTCGGATTTCATGGTGCATGCAATAATGTCGTTGGACTGCTAACGCCGAACGCGCGTCAGAGCAATCCTTCTGCTGTATTAAAGAAACTTTCGAGCGAGCTTGATAATGCCGGAGTTTTTACCAGTTACCTCAGAAAAAATCAATTTTCAAATTCAACATTGACATCTGAAATGGGTGGTGTAAAAACAATGGCAACTTTTATGCCGATTATGTTTCTCGGAATTGCCGCTCTGATACTCAACGTGCTGATGGTTCGTATTTCTGAGCAGCAGCGAACTATTGTTGGAACATTGAAAGCTTTGGGATATTTTAATAAACAGATATTCTGGCATTTTATTCAGTTCGGCATCATTGTCGGCGCTATTGGTGGCCTGGCGGGATGTGTTTTAGGATATTGGATTTCCGGTTCGATGACAACATTGTACAGAGGTTTTTTTGAATTCCCGCGGTTAGTAAATCAGCTGTATCCCGGGATAATGGTTTCCGGAGAAGCAATATCTTTACTGTTCGCGGTTTTGGGAACTGTGCATGGCGTTAGACTCATTGCGAAATTGAATCCTGCAGAAGCGATGCGGGAACAGGCACCACCTGTTGGGGGTACAGTTTTTCTTGAACGCTGGAAGTGGTTTTGGAATCGTTTGGATTTTCGATGGCAGATGATTCTGCGCGGACAAATTCGTAATAAGTCACGGACGCTCATTGCCATTCTTGCCGGTGCGTTAGGGGCATCCATAGTTGTCATGGCCTTTGGTTTAACAAACTCAATGGACAAGATGCTATCCTTCCAATTCGATAAAGTTATGCGAAATGATTTTTCAATTTCATTCAGAAATGAACAGTCTGATGAAGCGATCGACACGGCACAACGACTGCCCGGAGTATTGAAGGCCGAACCATTATTTAATGTTTCCGGAACTTTCGTGAATAAAAATCACCGGAAAAAGGGCGTTATCACGGGCTTACTGCCGGATGGAACAATGACGGTTCCGCATAACAAGTCCGGAGAAACTATTTCCGTTCCGTCATCGGGAGTACTGCTTACTGTCCGCATGGCCGAACATCTGGATGTTCAGGAAGGTGATACCATCCGTTTTACACCCATAAAAGGAATACGCGAAGAACA
>JAOZSF010000373.1 GCA_029939815.1 bacterium | reverse complement strand
GATTGATGGATTGATGGATTGATGGATTGATGGATTGATGGATTGATGGATTGAAAATTATTAAATTAAAAAAATTATTAAATTAAAAAATTATATGACTGAAATAAAACTTAATGATTATGTGATCGCTGAAGTGCAGTTGCGCCACTGCGGTCCAACTGATAAATTCAAATGTTCGAAAGGAAAAGCTAAACCCGGTGACATGTGCATTGTCTGTATTGACCGCGGGCAGGATTACGGCAAGATTGTTTCGATAAATACTGATATAAACTCCGCCCCTGATCTATCCGATAAACAGAGAATTGTGCGTGTATGTCAGGCAGGTGATTTAAAAAGGATTGAGCATAACAACGATGATTGCAAAAAACAATTAAAGCCGTGCAAGCAGGAGATTGCAGCGCATAAACTTGACATGAAACTCGTCAATGCCGAATACACATTTGACCGCGGGAAATTAATTTTTTACTTTTCTTCTGAAAAAAGGATTGATTTTCGCCAGCTTGTAAAAGACCTGGCAAAAAAATTCAAAACCAGAATCGAATTACGACAAATAGGCGTAAGAGACGAAGCAAAAATCATCGGCGGAATCGGCTGCTGCGGAAGAAGCACTTGCTGTGCTTCATGGATTCATGAATTTTCGTCAGTGAATATTAAAATGGCGAAACTTCAGCAAATGCAGCTTCATCCCACAAAACTTTCGGGAGTATGCGGCAGATTAAAATGTTGTCTTGGTTACGAATATGAGGCGTACCGCAGTCTTCAATCCAAAATGCCGGTTAAAGGGCAAAGGGTCAGAACACCAACAAAAACGGGAGATGTTATCGATAATTGTCTTTTAAAACAAGAAGTCACGGTCCGTTTCGATGATGATACTTTTGACACTTTCAACGTTAAGGAAATAACTGTAGTAAGCCGGTCAAAATCGCGTGCCAAGAGTCGCGCGCTCAAGCGCAAAGCCCAATCTAACAAAAAGCCTAAAAAACCTGATAACGCAAAAAAATTGTGAAGATAATTCACGGAGTACATAATTTCAAACCAAAGGCAAAGCCCGTTGCTTTGACTCTCGGTTTCTTTGACGGTGTTCACAGAGGACATAAACTTCTGATTGACAAGCTCATAAAAACAGCAAAGGAAATTCACGGTGTAAGTGTTGTCCTTACTTTCGACAGTCATCCGCTGCGGATTATTGCTCCGGACAAACTTCCGCCAAAGATAATGACACTTACACAGCGGCTGGAATATCTTGAAGAGTTAGGCGTTGACCATATAATTGTCCAGCCGTTTGATGATAAATTCGCGGAAATAACTGCCGATGATTTTTTGAATGAAATAATTCGAAAAAAAATAAATGCCAAGGCTATTATTGGAGGTTATGACTGCCATTTCGGTAAGAACAGAAAAGGGAATCTTAATTACTTAAAAAAATTTGCTGAGGAGAATAATTATATTTTCCATGAAGTACAACCGCTGACTATCGATAATAAAGTTGTCAGTTCCACGGAAATAAGAAAAGCGATTCAAAACGGTGATTTTGACCTCGCGGAAAAATTCCTGGGAAAACCATGGACTATCCGTGCGGTGGTTGTTAAAGGACATCGAATAGGCAGAATTCTGGGCTTTCCTACAGCGAATTTAGATGTAGGATTTCTTATCCTTCCAAAAGAAGGTGTTTACGCCGCTTTTGCAGCTATTGACGATGTCCGATACAACGCAATTATGTATGTAGGCACACGACCTACATTCGACGATAAACCGGCAAACCTTGTCTGTGAAGTTTATATCATGGGCTTCTCAGATGATCTTTACGGTAAACGGTTAACCGTTCGCCCGATAGAGCGGCTGCGGGAAGACAAGAAATTTGATTCTCCTGAAGAATTAAAAGAACAAATTTCCATTGACGTTAATAAATCTTTTGAAATATTAAATAAAAAATAAAATGAACTTTTCTGAAATACTAAACAAAGTCGTTACCGGTGATAACCTTTCCTTTGACGAAGCGAGAGCGGCAATGGAAAATATTATGAACGGAACATTGACTCCGGCACAAATCGCTTCTCTCGTCACGGCACTAAGAATTAAGGGAGAAACCAAAGATGAAATATCAGGATTTGTTACCGCGATGAAGAACGGAGCGATACGTCTGCCGCAGTCATTTCCAAATGCGGTGGACACTTGTGGAACCGGCGGTGACAAACTTAACACTTTTAATATTTCCACAACTGCGGCAATTGTCGCGGCAGGTGCGGGTGTTATCATAGCCAAACACGGCAATCGCTCGGCATCAAGCAAATCAGGTTCCGCGGATGTATTGGAAGCGCTTGGAATGAATCTAAATGTAACAACCGAAACTGAACTACATGCCTTAAATGAAATCGGTATCGCTTTTCTTTTTGCGCGTTCGCATCATCCTGCATTAAAACACGCCGGACCGACAAGAAAAGAAATAGGAATTCGGACAGTTTTTAATCTGATAGGTCCCATGACAAATCCGGCAGGAGCCGGGCATCAACTTATGGGCGTTTTTCGTGAAGCTGATATTTTAAAAGTTGCTAATGTACTTAAAAAGCTCGGCGCTAAAAGAGCAATGGTTGTCAGCGGACATGACAGGATGGATGAAATATCACTTTCGTCTCCTACTGACGTTGCGGAACTAAAAAACGGCGAAATTATTTCTTACCAAATCTCTCCGGAAAAATTCGGAATAGAAAGCGCATCTCTTGAAACTTTAAAAGGCGGTTCTCCGGAAGATAACGCGAAAATAATTCTTGAAATTTTACGTGGAGCCGACGGACCAAAAACAGATATTGTTTTACTGAATGCCGGAGCGGTAATTTATCTCTCCGGAAAAGCTGATTCTATAAAATCAGGAATTAAAATGGCTAAGGAAGCGATTTCCTC
>JAOZSF010000372.1 GCA_029939815.1 bacterium | reverse complement strand
CCCCGGTGGTATGAGCGTGTTTAATTTATTTTTCTTTTTTGGTACAATACTGTCATGTTCTAACATACATCAGAACTTTCATATAAATGCGGGTCCTTGGAAATTATCTGGCACTAAACAATATGACCAATCAAAATATAAAAAAAACAGCTGCTCTTATTTCTCAAAACAATGGCAGCCAAAAAATCATTGTTCTTGGTCCTACTTCCGTTGGAAAATCAGCGCTCGGAATTATTCTCGCAAAAAAACTTGACGGCGAAATCGTTTCCCTCGACTCTATGCAGATCTATAAAAATATGGATATAGGTACCGCTAAACCTTCCACTGAAGAATTGGCAGTTGTCCCCCACCATTTGATTGACTGCCAGCCGTTGAGCGAAACATCGGATGTCGCTTCTTTCATCAATAAAGCGAAAAAAGTCGAAAACGAAATTTTGAACCGCAATTTTTTACCAATCTTTGTCGGTGGAACCGCGATGTACATTAAAGCATTTGTTGACGGACTTTTCGAAGGTCCGAAATCTTCACCTGAAATCCGCGAAAAGCTCACCTCCATCGCAAATGAAAAAGGGAGTGAATTCCTCCATCGCGAACTTCTCTCCCCCATCGACCCGATCACCGCCAAAAAAATCCATCCAAATGATCTGTTCAGAATTGTAAGAGCGATTGAAGTTTATGAATTAACCGGAAAACCTATTTCGGAACAGCAAACTCAATGGAATCAAAATAATAAATCTACAGAATATAGACTTATCGGCTTAACTATGCCGCGTGATTTACTTTATAAAAAAATCGAGGAACGGGTTGATCAAATGATGGATTCCGGGCTCGTTGATGAAGTAAAAAAACTAATGTCTCTTGGAATCGAAAAAAACAAAACAGCAGCGCAGGCAATCGGTTATAAAGAAATCCTTGCACATCTCAACGGAGAATACTCACTTGACCGCGCTATAGAATTAATAAAAAGAAACACCCGCCGATTCGCGAAACATCAGCTCACTTGGTTCAGAAAAGATGAGCGAATAGAATGGTTTGATGTTACTGACCCCAATTTCGATGACTAAATGATGCTGTTTAAAAAGGGATAACCCGAGTATTCGGCAGCATTTGTCGATTGCAATCGACAAAAAATTTTGATATACTTTTTATCTGAAAATATATTTAAATAATTTAATATAAAATTGAGGTCATAAAATGAGAAGCGATACTGTTAAAGCAGGTCTCGAAAGAGCGCCACACAGAAGTTTGTTAAAAGCTTGCGGACTAAAAAAAGAAGATGTAGGTAAACCTTTCATAGCGGTTTGTAATTCCTTTAATGAAATCATTCCCGGACATGTTCATTTGAATAAAGTCGCCGAACTCGTAAAACAGGAAATAAGAGAAGCCGGCGGCGTTCCTTTTGAATTTAATGTTATCGGTATCTGCGATGGGATCGCCATGGGACATACCGGTATGAAATACTCTCTCGCAAGCCGTGAACTTATCGCTGACAGCGTGGAAACAATGCTCCGCGCTCATTGCTTTGACGGAGTTTACTGCATTCCGAATTGCGATAAAATCATTCCCGGAATGCTTATGGGCGTTATGCGCTGCAATATCCCAACCGTCTTTGTTAGCGGCGGACCAATGAAAGCAGGGAAAATCTCTTCAGGAAAAACCGTTGACCTCGTAAGCGTGTTTGAAGGTGTCGCTGAATATAAAGCCGGCTCAATCAACGAAGAACAACTTGATGAAATTGAATCGTGCGCGTGCCCCGGTGCCGGTTCATGTTCAGGAATGTTCACCGCCAATTCAATGAACTGTTTATGTGAAGCCCTTGGTTTGGCTCTTCCGGGAAATGGAACCATCCTCGCCTTAGACGAGCGCAGAAAAGATTTATGGAAAAGCGGTGCTCATAAACTTATGAATTTAATCAAAAATAATATCTGTCCTAAAGATATCGTTACTAAAAAATCTTTCGATAATGCTCTGATACTTGATATGGCGATGGGTGGGTCAACTAATACTGTGCTTCATACTCTCGCTGTTGCCAATTCTGCCGGAATAGATTTCGACTTATCAAGAATCAACGAACTGTCACAAAAAACTCCAAATATTTGTAAAGTGAGCCCCTCATCAAATTATCACATGGAAGATGTTGACAACGCAGGCGGAATTTCGGCTATCCTTTATGAAATAAGTAAAATTGATGGTTTATTAAATACAGATTGTTTAACCGTAACAGGAAAAACTATCGGTGAAAATATCGCAGGATGTAATACTAAAGATAAAGAATGTGTTCGCGAAGTTGATAACGCTTACAGCAAAACAGGCGGATTGACTATTCTATACGGTAATCTCGCTCCGGACGGTTCGGTTGTAAAATCCGCCGGTGTTGATCCTAAAATGCTCGTCCACGAAGGACCGGCAGTTATTTTTAATTCACAGGAAGACGCATGCGAAGGTATTCTCGCAGGTAAAGTTAAAGCGGGTGATGTCGTCGTTATAAGATATGAAGGTCCTCGCGGCGGACCGGGTATGCAGGAAATGCTCGCTCCAACTTCATATATTATGGGACAAAACCTCGGCGATAAAGTCGCGCTGATTACTGACGGAAGATTCTCCGGCGGAACTCACGGCGCGTGTATCGGACACATCTCTCCTGAAGCTGCTGCCGGCGGGCCTATCGGCTTAATCAATGAGGGCGACATAATTTCAATAAACATTCCTGAGCAAAAATTGGAAGTTAAGATTTCAGATGATGAAATGGCAAAAAGGAAAGCCGCATGGCAGCCACCGGAAAAACGTCTTGATTACGGTTGGATGGGTAGATATCAGAAAATGGCTACAAGTGCGAATACAGGCGCTGTATTGTGTTAAATTAAGTTCTCCAAACTTAATTTGATTCCCTGTTTTATTCATTA
>JAOZSF010000371.1 GCA_029939815.1 bacterium | reverse complement strand
CTCGAAGGCACGAAGTTTTTAAGAAAAATTAATTGTATTCTTTGTTCGCATCGTCCCTTGCTCACTTTTCAATTGTGTTTCTTTGAGACTTGGTGTCTTCGTGGCAAAAAATATGAAAAAAACATTAGTACAATTCGGAGCCGGAAATATCGGACGATCGTTTTTGGGACAACTCTTTTCCCGTGCAGGATATGATATAATATTCATTGATGTGGATGAAGAGCTTATCATGGAAATGAATAAAAGAAATGAGTATCGTGTGATTATTAAAAATAATCATGAAGATGAAACAATTATTGTTAAAAATGTTTCTGCAATAAACGCAAATGATAAATCTGCTGTTTATGATGCTGTAGCTCATGCTGATTTGATTGGTACTTCTGTAGGTCAAAAAGCTTTGCCGTATGTCTTTCCAAGCATTGCTGAAGGTTTAAAATTGAGAGAGAAAAACAAATTCATTGATATTATTATTGCTGAAAACCTTCGTAACGCATCAGAATATTTTTCCACCGAACTCGCAAAAAATTTACCTTCAAATTTCCCGCTTGAAAAAAATGTCGGCCTTGTTGAAACCAGTATCGGTAAAATGGTTCCGATAATGAAAGCAGAGGATATTGCAAAGGACAAGCTCTGGGTTTTTGCCGAAGCTTATAATAATCTGATTGTTGATGCAAAAGCTTTTAAAAATCCAATACCCGATGTCCCCGGATTGGCTCCTAAACAGAATATGAAAGCTTTCGTTGACAGAAAATTATTTATTCATAATTTAGGTCATGCAGCTTTGGCTTATTTAGGATATAAATCTAACCCTGAACTAACTTTTTCATGGGAAGTTTTAGAAAATAAAAAACTTTACAAAAAAGTTAAAATGGTTATGAATCAATCCGCAAAAGCTCTTCTCGCTGAATATCCTGATGCCTTTTCTGAAAATGATTTGAATGAACATATTGACGATTTGCTTGAACGATTTCAAAATAAATCTCTCGGAGATACTGTCTATAGAATCGGACGCGATTTAAACCGAAAACTTGAAAAGGATGATAGAATTGTTGGCGCAATATGTCTTGCGAATAAACACGGATGTAATTTTAATTTGATTGCTGAAGTTTATCGCGCGGCTTTATACTTTACGGCAAAAGATGAAAATGGCGAACAGTTAAAAGAAGATATTGAATTGGTTGAGAAATTTAAAAAATACGGAATTAATACAATTTTGTCGGATGTCTCTAATTTGTCGAAACAAAATAATCCGGGCATTATTGCCGGAATAATTTGACATTGTGCTAAATTGAATGGATTGTTTACATCCCGTAGGGATAACACCACCTTAGGCCGCCACAGCGTGGTGGTTTATAATGGCAGAAATTTTGTTTGCTGTAGGCAAACTTCAAAAACAATCACAGAATAAGGATTATTATGAGTTTTTTAGGAATTGATATCGGTACAAGCGGCTGCAAATCTGTTATTTTTGAACAGAACGGAACTGTATTAAGTTCCGCTTACGAAGGTTATTCCGTTATTTCTTCGGAACCCGGATTTGCTGAACTGAATTCGGTTGAAGTTATGGATAAATGTTTTTGCGTAATTCGCAATGCTGTAGAAAAATCTAATGGTTCTCCCGTTGAGTCAATTTGTATTTCAAGCCAGGGAGAAGCTTTTACTCCTGTTGGCAAAAACAATGAAATTATCGGTAATGGTATGGTTTCCTCAGATTCCCGTGCCGCATCAATTGTGAAATTATGGACAGAAAAGTTTGGTAAAAATAAACTTTATGAAATCACAGGTCATACTGCTTATTCAATGTTCTCGCTTTTCAAACTTCTCTGGATAAAAGAAAACAATCCGGAACTTTGGAATAATAGCAAAGCATTTTATTGCTATGAAGATTTGCTGCATTTAAAATTGGGATTAATTCCTGCAATCAGTTGGCCGCTGGCTGGCCGAACAATGTTGTTTGATGTTAATAAACATGAATGGAACCGGGAAATTCTTGATGCCGTTGGTTTGCAAAATTCGCAGCTTGCCGTGCCGATGAAAACGGGAAGTGTTGTCGGAGAAATCCCCGCGGATATCGCAAAAAAACTCGGGCTGAATAATGGCGTTAAAGTTGTTACAGGCGGGCATGACCAAACTGTTGGTGCGTTGGGAGCCGGAGTGATAGAAGAAGGAACTGCAATGTACGCAACCGGAACGGTAGAATGTATTTGCCCGGTTTTTTCTTCTATCCACAAAAGTCCTGAATTAGAAAAAAATAATCTTTGCTGTTATGATTTTACTCTTGACGGAAAATATACCACCGTTGCCTACAGTTTAACCGGTGGAAATATTTTGCAATGGTTCAAAAATGAGTTTGCTGAAAAAGAAATTGCGGAAGCTGAAAAAACAGATCAAAATGTCTATGAATTGTTATTGTCTCAAATAGACAAACCCCCTACCGAACTTTTGGTTTTGCCTTATTTTACTCCTACAGGAACTCCATATTTTGACGCAAATGCAAAGGGCGCTATTCTAGGCTTGCAAATGACAACAAAGCGTTCCGAAATAATGAAAGCATTATTGGAAGGCGTTGCCTTGGAAATGAAATTAAACCTGGATATAATGGAAAAATCAGGTATGAAAATTAATAAACTTATCGCTACCGGCGGCGGGGCTAAAAGTAAAACCTGGACTCAAATAAAAGCAAATGTTTTAAATAAACCAATCACTGTTATTGAAGTCGAGGAGGCCGGATGTTTCGGTGCCGCGATGATAGCATGTTCCGCCGTTACCGGAATAGAAGTAGAAAAACTTGTTTCGCAAAACAAAAAAGAGATCATGCAAATCCAACCGGTTCAGCAGCAAGTTGAATGCTATAATAAGAAATTTGAAACATATAAAAAAATCTATCCGACAATTAAATCGATAATGGAGTAAT
>JAOZSF010000370.1 GCA_029939815.1 bacterium | reverse complement strand
ATTCACTTGATAAAATCACTTCCGGGTAAATTGGTATTGTATTCGTGTATTGTGACTCATAAAACGGCAGATAAAATACTGATACTTTATCGCCAACTTTAAAATCGCTGAATGCTTTTTCTGGCACTCCGTTTCGTGATATCCGAACTCCGGCATCAATTGTGAATGTGCGAGTTCTATCCGCATCTGTTCCTTCAACATATCGCCTTGTTGCAGCTAATTTTTCAGCGGTTCTGTATCTGTTTGGTTTTGTATCCTCTGAAATATCGGCATTTGCCCCCGCTTCTTTCCAAAAACGGTAGCCGTGAATTTCTTCTCCATTAGGTCTCGGCATTTTCACTTCAATCGTTTTATTTTTTGGGTTTATTTTAGTAATCTCTCCCCAAAAAACAATTTGTTGATGCACTTTTGTTTCTCCGAAACCGGAATGCGTGTTCCAAATTCTTAATGCTTTGTTTTTCTTTGAAGCATAATCTTTTGGCTGGAACAGGGTGAATGCTGCTCTGTATTCAACCGGTTTGGTCGGGCCGTCATTAAGAAAGTTCTTTTTAAGATTTAATTTGCTTTTATCTGTGATTTGCGGCGGATTATCAAGCAGGAAATCTACACGAATTAAATCGCCCGGAACAATATCATTTAAAGTTCCATGTTTATAATTATCAATCCATTTTGGGTCATTGCGACCGTTGAAGTTTTTTTCTTTTTCTTTGATGATTATGCGGGTGTCTTTATCGACAACAAAAGTCATTTGGATTTTATCTTTAAGATTTTCTTTTTGGATACTGCCGGAGAACTCACCTGATTCAACGGTTATTTCTGATTTCTCAAGATTAACAGTCAGAACATTCAGACAAAAACCGGACCAGGGTTGAGCAGGATTCTTCCCCGGGTATTTTGACTTCATTTTTGCTTCTCGAAACACTCGTCCCGGAATCATTGCTCTATGCGGAATATTCGGCATAGTGTAATCCATTTTATTTTCATCATAAATCCCATCATTTTCTAATAGAATTCGTAGATTCTTTTCAAGAAGATAATATCCGTAGAATGGAGTGTGATATGAACTGACATTTTGACCATTTGCACCTGTTTCTTCAGGAACTCCTACTGCAACTTTCCAGCAAACTCTTTTTCCGTTTTTGTCAAATAGCATCATATCCCGTCTTTCACTGCCGCCCATAGAAAATCGAGATGCTTTGCCGACATCATCAAGATAAATATCCCAGGAATAACTTGGATTTTTCATTTGCTGAAGTTTTGTAACCCGAGCTAAACTTTCAAGTGTTGTTTCGTGCTGCAAAGCAGGCGAATCAATTCCTTCTAAAGGTTTCGCGTCCGGGTTTCTGCCAAAATACAAAAATTCATCTTCCCACATATCTCCATGATATGTACTGACATTAGCGATGTAGATAACATTAATTTTATCTCCGTAAGCTCTTTTTAAATATTCAATGAAAGCAGCAATTGCGGGTGGATGAGTCATATCTTCTAAAGGCGAAGTGTTAAAAACCACCGTAGGTTTTCCCAATAAATCAGATTTTGTGATAAAATCTTTTTGAGAATAACCTTGATATTTCGGGAAATCTTTTATGTTTTTCGGGCTTATGCTTCCGTCTGATTCTTCCTGCCAGTGATTGAATATTGTTAGATAATGTGCCAGAGCTTCCGGCCTCAAAAACGTACTTGCGTTTAAATCGGAATAATCGGAATATTTTGCGTGTTTCAATGCCGACTCTAATTTCAGAAGACGAACATCGCCCATAGCAGTTCCAATACCATGATTTTGATTATATACTTTCCAAAGAAAGCTCGGCGCGAGGTGTTTTCTTCCTGCCCCCAGAAAATTCCCGACAACTATCATTTCCCTCAAAGTTTTTAAATCATTTTCCGTCAATGGTTTTCCGCGGTAAGCTTTTTCCAAGAGATTGCCTGCTTTTGTTTTTCCTTCTTGATGACCGGCAACAACCCAGATATTATGCGGAACTAAATTAACACAAAACTGCTTACATATAGCGTTTAAATCAGTTTTATTTTTTTTTGAAAGAGCAGCTTTAACAGCAATATCAGCAAGAACAATATAGCGGTATGGTTCTTCTTTTTTTGTTAGAGCGCTATTTGTCAGAATTTTATTTCTGATAGTTTCAGCTTGCTTTGAGTTGATAAATTTATTGTAGGCTTTAACACAAATTTCCTGGTCTTTTGTGAGAGGGCGGTTATCAGCACATGACCATTTTTCTCTGAATGTTGCCTGATTACAACCTATTTCAAGTTGAGAAAGCAGGGGCGACTGCTGTTTAAGTTTAATGGTTAATTTTTTTGTTTGCGGGGTTGTTAATGGTATATTAGCAACACAAGAACCCGCAGCCGAAACCTGTAAATTTTTAGCATTTGTTATTCCATCAATGTTAATAGAAAAAGATCCGTTCATTGCAGATAAATCGCAGCGATACGGATTTTCTTTCAGCATTACGAAAGCGTTTTTCACAGGTTTACCGTTCCAATCAAAAATTGTGCCTGTAACAGAATCAGCAGCGAATACGGCAGGTGAAATTATAATTATTGCGAAGTAAGCAAATAGTATTGAAGTATTGAATAATTTAATTATTGAAGTCTTTTGAGTGTTCATATTTAGGATTACGTTAGTATTTTTTATGACAAAATAATGAACGTCAAAATAATTAAATCGTATCGACAAAATCATGGTCGACAGAATCATTTTAAATCATTAAACCTTTTATAAATGATTCTGTCGCCAAAGATTTTTTAACCAATATCGTAATTATTGAAAAATACGTGAATTCCTACTGCGTTATATAGGTTTATCAAGTTTAACACCCGAATTAGGACGCTGGGGAACCCGGCATCCGCGGGTTCAGAGATCTCAAGAGGGGATACTCGGGATCTTCGACAAGAGGGGGAA
>JAOZSF010000369.1 GCA_029939815.1 bacterium | reverse complement strand
TAATGCTAAATTACGTTTTAGTTTTTGTTCTTGCTTCAAGTTAGAAAGAATAATTCCAACTACATAATCAATTAGTGTAGAAGCGAGAATCAACCATATATATTTGACATTCCAAGCGCCGTAAAATACATATGAAGCAATAAGCAAGATTGTTTTACTTATATAATTCCATTTATGAGTTAAAGCCCATAGTCCGAAAACTATTATTAAAAATACAATAAAAACAGAATCTTGAAAAAGCATAGATCTTATTCTTTTATTAGTTTAACAGGATAAATTCCAACACTATTTACTTCAAAAGGTTTATTCGCCAATGAATAAAGTCTCAACTTTGTAGAAGTATTACAGCCGGGATAAAATAGCAAGGTTTTGTAAAGTTTGTATGCATATGATGTATTATTCGGTTTTACCGCAATCATAGGATAGTCAGGATTAAGAGTTTTATCAACTAAGTGCAAAGCCAACAAGCCTGACGCCGGTGGCTCATATTTGTAGCGTACAGAAATAGCTAACATATATAATCCTTTGGGCAATTTGCCGAGATTCCAAATAACTTCGGAAGTCGCTTTGCCGGGTTTCTTCATATAAAAAATATTATTAGAAATAATTGCACCGCCAAATAGTGTAGATGTTTTGTTGGATAGAATATTGTTTCCAAGTGCTAATTTATCAAAAGAGCAATTTTTATATGTATGCCAACCAAATTTAGCAAGGTTATAATTATTGGTAGTTTTAATTAACACGCAATTATTTTGTATTAAAAAGTCATTATTTTTATGTTTAATAAAAGATTTTGGCGCGTTATTATAATTTATTAAAACATAGTCTCTATTTAAAGCCAATGGCAGAGTTATATCCGTTAAAGCTTGTCTTTTAAAGCCGGATGCCATTAAATTGACAGGGTCAAACCAACTATAAACAACCGAAGTCCAGAAATCACCTATAAGAGAAAAATTATTAATAGATTTATCTGCATTGGCGTACTTCAAAACTGCTTTTGCGGATTTGTATTGTTTTGAATATTCTTTTGGCTTTAAATGCATAGTTTGGTAAGTAGCTAAAGCGAGTAAAATAATTCCAATAATCAGGATAACTTTTCCAGGTATTTTTAAAATTATTGGTTGCAGAAACCAAATTATTGCAACAATAAAAATTAAAATAGCAGGGATGGCATAATTTATAATAAAATGAGAGTTAAGCTGAACCCAGCGGTTTGCGCAAATCAGAGTTAAATATACAAAACCTGAAGCCGAAAGTAAAAATGAGGCTAGATATGATTTGACATTAATAAACTTCATATACTTTTGCAAAACTTTAATTCTTCTTAATATGAAGATAGACAAAGAAATAAATAATATGGCTATTCCAATATATACGATTACTACGTCTAACAGTCCCGAATGGTTTATTTTTTTTAATAATAAGTGAAAAGAGTTGGTAAATTCCACAAAATTGAAATTCATTGGGGATGAATTGCGTCCTGAATGAATGTTGTGGTCATAAAATGTTCTAATTATTGTGTTCAAGTAGTATGTAAAAGCAAAAGTAAATGAAGCAACAATCCACTTAATATATTGAGTGCGCCTTAATACTACATATCTTAAAAATAATAAACCGGACCAGACGCCAAAAAGGACCACGTTTCCGGGACTTTGTATAAAACTTATTAATGCAAGTAGTGAAGTTATTAATAACGAAGAAATCCATTTTTCTTCTTTATAACTAAATTTAAGTAAGCTGGTAAAAGCTAATATTGCCAGAAAAATTGGAATTGGTCCAATCCTCCATGCCCAAAAACTTAATGATTGGGGATCATGTTCTATGCATAATTGATTTTTAATAAAGAACATTAAAACTAAAGGAGCAAAAATAAGAAAAGTTTTTGATTTCCTTCCAATCCATACAACACCTATAAACAATGCCAGTGCTGTTTGGATTTGTAAGATATACGCATGCGGTATAATTTTAGATAAGCGTAATATTTTTGCAAAAAATTGAGCTGTAATAATAAATACGGCTCCGGAACGGTCGGTAGTCCATTTGGCAAGACCGTCTCTAGTGATTGAATGGTATTCAACCTCTAATACGTTCCACGCATCATCAGAATTGACGAATATTTTGAATGGATGGTAATATAAAAAGAAAAGGTAGCACATCCATATTAAGCACAATGCTGCTAATAAAGTCCAAATAAAATGTTCTTTAACCGGAGGACTTTTTTCATTTTGTAATTCAGGGAAACAAAGAAAGCGTGAAATGATATTAATTTTTTTGATTCGAGAAACTATTAATATAAACAGAATAAAAACAATAACGGCAAAAATCACAAATAATAATTTATAATTAGTTTTTAATGATATTATTATTTTTTGCAAAAAATTCGGCTGGGCGTGTAATTCAAATTTGCCTGCGACTTGATATCCGGGATAGTAATGGAAAATTCTAAGAAATAAATTAGTTTGTTTTCCATCGATTTCAAATGTACCTTCAAAAGTAGCGCCTGCTTTTGCTTGTTGATAAGTAATATTAATATCGTTTTCCGGAGAATCAAATTCTGCTCCGCCGTATAAATCTATTGTTAAAGGTAAATCCGGTATTTCTATTTCGGAATTTGTGGAAGTTGATTGGATAATTAAAGCACCGGACAGTTTCAGTTTTTTACTGTGTGGAATTGCGACCGGAGTTGACATCATTGTCAAGATCTTACCGTCAACATCATAATATTGAACTGACCACTCAGCACTTTCAACCAGATTAGTTTTAAAATCATCAAGTTTGACCCATTTATTAAATGGGAGAAAGCCGGTTGCGCAGATAAGCGCAATCAAAATTAAAAAACTTATCCAGATCTTTTTATTCATATAATGTTTTGTGCTGATTGTATATGGCAATAATTGCTATTTATTTCCTGGATATTATACAAAAAAA
>JAOZSF010000368.1 GCA_029939815.1 bacterium | reverse complement strand
CGGTTAGAAACAGATGGATCCGTTTGCTGCGGTGCGTCAGGATTATTAGGGAAACAGGATAAAATATGCTGTTTAATGAAGTCAACCGCCGGTCTGATATTTTCTTTTTCTAACAAGTTGTTTTTCAAAGCGAGCACTGCGGAATGATAGCCGATTTTATTCCAATTGTTTTTCTTAATTTCCGGGTTGAGTTTTTTAAGAATAATCGATCGAACTTTTGCTGCTAAAGATTTATAATGTTCATCATTAAATCCGAGAATATCACACCATTTAATCATTGAATTAAGAGCGGAATAAAACAATAAAGTTGTCGCAACATCTGCTTTAGGATTATTACTGATATATCCCCAATCTATAAAGTTATGAACATTTGAAACATTGATACCGTCAGGAGTCAACTGATTTTCACACGCTGCAATGTTTTTTTCAGCGAAAGGAAACAGTTCATCAAGAACAGTTGTATCTCCTGTAATTTTATAATAATTAATATTCGCGTCAGCCCAGAGAAGCGAGTAACTGATAAAATGAAGTTTATGACCCGGATGAAGACCGGCAACGAACCCATTTTCATCTGCGCAAAAAGCTGCCTGCCGCAATCCTCGCGCGGATATTTTCAGGTCCGGATAAGCGACAGAAGCGATAGCAGTTGACGGGAGAGCATCTCCTGTCCATTGTCCTCTTTCTCTTGTCGGGTTATCAGTAACCGCGTCTTCAGCGCAAGCATTTAAAGTATTTATTCCTGCTTCCCATATTTTCCCGAGTATAGAGTTATCGCATTCAAAATCTCCGGATTTTTTATTATAATAAGTTCGTTCGATAAAATTTTCGTTTATAAATTTAATTTTATCAGCAGGCGCTTTGATATGAATTTCGAGAAATCTTCCCGCTCTCGGAGTAATTGGCGAAAATTTTTGTATTCCTCCTTTTGCGATGCAATGGTCTAAATTTCTTGAGAGACCTGCAGATAAATTAATATACGGTGTAACTTTTCCATCAGATAGTGATTCACACAGAGCAAATTCAACAACGGAGTTTTCCGGAAGCTCGAGTACAAATTCAGGATATCCAAGACGAACGCGTCCAAGGTCATATCTTCTCCAAACGCCGTTTATGTCATCATTTTTTATATTTGCAAGTGATCGTTTATACCATGTCACGTCATATTCTTTTTCCCATTTTGGTGGAGAAATAAAATCAAAAGGGCCTGTTAGTTTGCCTTCATTAATATGAGAAATTGAATGTTTAATTCTGTGAATTTTAGAGATATTTAGAGGTTTTGGTAACCCGATATCCGGATTAAAATAGATAACCTCTTCCCATTTTGAATCATCGAAATTAATTTTCTGCCACTCAGTAGGATTATCTTTTGTATTCACCCATTCAATCCACGAAAACTGCGGATTGGTTCTGATTGAAGACGGGATAAAGCCGTCAGCTTTCTTACATTTCCATTTAACGGATATATTATTATCAGAAATATCACAAGCAAAAAATGGTTTGATTTTCGAGCCGCAAAGTAAACGTGTATCAACACCATGATTATGCACAATTGCTGAAATAACATGTTTACCCGGTGGCAGAGATTTTCTAATAGTTTCGTATTCGGGATGATTTGCCGGGAATCTTGCCGGACCTTCGGTAAGAAAATTATTATCAATAAATGCGTGAAACCAATGAGCGCCCAAGATATTGAACACAACCTCGGTTTCCTCATCAAGAATAAAAGAACCTCTAAACAATGCATAAGAATCAACGGCATTGTTGTTTTGATTTTCTTTTGGCCAGAATGAAGCAGTAAACGTCTTGATAATATTTTCCTCCATATAACTGATAAAAATTATTCGGAATAATTTTTAACGGTTTCAACCATAGCAAGAATGTTTTCAACAGAAGTTCCTGCTTGAATATTGTGGCATGAGCAGCAAACATATCCTTCCATATTTTTGCCAAGCGTTTGCAGACATTCAAGTGTTTCTTTTTTTACTTCTTCGGGACCTCTGAACGGCAAAACATCCTGTGTATCAACCGCGCCATGAAAGATTAAATCTTTGCCGTATTTTTCTTTAAGTTCAGCCATATCCATACCCGGACAAATATGTTGAATCGGATTAAGGATATCGATGCCGACATCGATAAGTCTTGGTATCAGAGGTTCGATGGCGCCATCGGAATGGTAGAAGACTTTTTTGCCGTAAGAGTGGATGAAATCGCACCATCTTTTCATTCTTGGTTTAAAGAATTCGTCCCACATATCCGGAGACATAAGCAGACTGATCTGGCTTCCCATATCATCGCTGATAAAAATAGCATCGATACTATCCCCGGTTGCCTCGAAAAGTTTTTTCATCATTTCAGTCTGCGCGTTTTCAATTCTGTCAAGGGCGGCGTTAACGAACTCCGGTTCGAGTACGAGATCCATCATAGATTTTTCCAAACCGCGCATGCCGCAATAGATTTCGTAAAACGAAACCCACGGGCCGAGAGTAGCAAAATCATTTGTTACTTTTTCCGTAAGTTGTGCCGCGGCTGAATAATTAAATTTATCGGGGTCCGGCCAATAAGGATAATCATCAATATTTTCCAAAGTACAATCTTCAAACGAGCAGCTCAATCTTTCACCATACATAGAGAGTCCTGATTTCACCATTTTCATTTGAACGCCCCATTGGGTCACCATTGCGGCGTTTTCCGCAAGTGGTGCGAGTTCACCTTCATAAATTGCATTAATCCAGAACCATTTATCGATCCCCATTTTTTTATAAAGATCGAAATCATCTTTCGCATTAAAATGTTTAGCGAGGTCGTTATAAACTTCTGGTGTATGCCAGATATCTATAGGAATTCTGTCAACCGGTTTGCGGTTAAGAATATTCAGTATTCGTTCTTTTGAGTTCATGATAATATGTTGGTCAGCTGGTTTTTAGTTGGT
>JAOZSF010000039.1:9091-11104 GCA_029939815.1 bacterium | reverse complement strand
TTTCCATCCAATTTGTGAATGTTTGGTAGTTGGCAAGGCCTAACAGTTCGGCCGCTTTTGTCTTGTTGTCATTTGTCTCTTTTAACGCGCGTTTGAGATAATGCTGCGCGACTTCGGATAGAAGTTCCTTTATGTCAACTCCACTGTCTAACGGGCGATTGAGAATAGTTTGCGTTTCTGACCGCTTAAGCGACAATGGAAAAACGGATTCTTCCATGTCCTGCTTTGTTATGATTTCTCCAACCGACCATATCGCCGCGCGTGAAAGTGTGTTTTTTAATTCCCGAATGTTTCCGGGCCAGGTATATTGATTAATAATATTTTTTGCGCCGGCAGAAAGTTTTTTATGTTTATAATTGATTACTTTTTTATTCTCAAAGTTTATTTCTTGTAGAAATTGATTAACTAATAAATTCAAATCACCGGCTCTTTCGCGTAAAGGCGGGAGAGTAAGAACACCGACTGCTATGCGATGAAACAAATCTTCCCTAAAATTTTCATTTAGAACTTCCTGCTGAAGATTTTTATTTGTGGCGGCAATAATACGAATATCAGTTTTTTCTTCTTGAACAGCACCGACTTTTTGAAAAGTACCGTTTTGCAAAACACGCAATAATTTTACCTGCGCTTGTTTTGGTAAATCACCGATTTCATCAAGAAATAATGTCCCGCCGTCAGCGGATTTAATAAGTCCGTCACGATCTTTACCGGCACCTGTAAACGCATCTTTTGTATGACCGAACAGTTCCACTTCAATTAAATTTTCCGGGATTGCACCGCAATTGATTGTGATAATCGGCTTTTTCGCACGCTGGCTTGAATTGTGAATCGCACGCGCAAATAATTCTTTGCCGGTTCCTGATTCACCTAATAAAAGTACAGGAACATCATGAACAGCAATTTGCCGCGCTTTCGCGACGAGTCGTTTCATCGCCGTACATTTATGAATAATTTGGTCAAATTCAGGCGATTCAGGCGGTAAGCCCTGAGTTAACATAACAATATTGTTGTCAATTGAACGCACAAGATCGGGAAGATAATCTGCGGCAATGTCAAATGGGATTTCAACATCAACAACGCCTTTTTCCGGTGAGGAATGAATTAATTTTGCCGGATGAGTTGTCTTGGAAAGTAAAATCCAAACTGCCGCCATTGCGGGAGTGCCTGGGCTGAGATGATAAGTTAATGATACATTTTCCCCGAAATCTTTTTTAGCTTTAAGTATTGCGGTTGTTTCAGCATTATATATTTCTTTATAGTCGGTTGGATCTTTGAAAGGAAATGTTAAGAGAGTAATTTTCGCTTTAGTTTTCTCTTTAATCCATTTTGTATATTTGGATGTTTTATCATTGTTGTAATTTGATAAAAGATAAATGTGAGTGAAATTCCGGTTGTGAACGGCTTGACCGATTGGTCCAATGCCGGCATCAGGGTCTGAATTTGCGGCTTTAAGATCTTTATTTCCAATCCAAGATAACAAAATATTGCGATTCATGAATCTATTATATTTAAAAGAGAGCAAATATGCAAGTTGGAAAAATAAACATAATAAATTTTATGTTTACAATAAATAATTTTATGTAATCGTTATACGCTTAATATCCTTAAAATGACTAAATAACCTAAAATAAGTAATTTATCAGTTCTAATAATTGTTTGGCATAGTTACTGCAATACCTGTTATGAAATTAATTTTTAACCTCAAAAAAGGAGAAAAAAATGGACTGGGGAGATATAGTCGAAATCAGATGCAGAGAAGAAATTGATGAAGAGTTCGCGGCGTTGGATGTTCTTGGTTATGAACCTGACCTTGATCCATATTATGATCCATGCGATTATGAACCCTATAATAATGAAAGTGAAGATGATTACGAGGACATGGAAGGCGGGTACGCAAATCTTGATATGGATTATGGCGATATGGATTACGGTTGGTAAAATTTTTTAAACACAAATTATGGAAACTAAACTTATGAAAAAATCTACAAAAATTATTACAGGAGCTGTTATCGG
>JAOZSF010000039.1:0-8991 GCA_029939815.1 bacterium | reverse complement strand
GCGTCACGCGCTGTGGTTACGGGAACTGTCGCGGGAACATTCGCTGTGGTTGCAGCCGCCGGAGCTGTTATCGGTGGAGTTGTCATCGCGGCTTACTGTTCAAAAAAAGAGGATAAATAACTTTTATGGCAAAATGATTAATATCAAAACAATAAAATCCTGTCGGAATATATAAATTCATTAACAGAACTATTTGAACAGTACGATTAAATACAAATATAATTTTGTAATGATATTTTATTCTAAAAATATAAACTATGCTTATATTTTCTGAAAAAATCTCTGAAAACGAATGACTGTCATTCGCTTTATCTGTAAGATATAAAATTATATTTCCTCTGTGGTCTCTGTGAACTCTGTGGTAAAATGCTTGTTTTTAAATAAATGGCTTAAATCCTGTATATCCTGCACATCCACGCTACGTTACACTATCGGGGCAAGCCTGTCAGAATAATTAAATTAAAAGCTTATGTTTTCTTATGCTGAAAGTCCGCCGAAGGAGGATAGCTTATGTGTTAAAAATCTTATCAGAATAATTATATTTTTTTAGTGTCTTTGAGTCTTCCCCGATGCATTTCATTTTCGGGGCAGGCGTGGCTATTTTTAGGTCAAAAAAATGTTGAACTTGCAAATATGTTTATGTTACTGTAAAATTATTACAACTAAATAATTAACTTTTTTTTATTAAAAGATTTGTACATTAATATCAAACACCGAATATAATTCCGGCCTCAACGAGACCGGCTACAGCAAACACTTGACACTTGAATATCCAATAACCAACAACTTGTCCCGAGGCCATAGGCGCTCGTGGACGGAATGCCTAATGATGAAATGAATAATAAATTCAAATCTTTGATTTGAATTTCCTGATACCCAATATGCCCTGCTTTACCAATTACACTTTACCGGAACTTGAAAAATGGTTTGTCGATAACGGAATGAAAAAATTCCGCGCGCGACAGGTTTGGGAATGGTTTTATCTTCATGGCGCGGACAGTTATGATAAAATGTCCAATTTGCCGAAAAAAACACAGGAATTTCTCTCAGAAAATTTGCCTTTGACCCAATCTTTTGTTGATGAAATAAAAATTGCCGGGGATGACAGCGAAAAACGACTCGTTAAACTGTCAAAAGATAACGAATTCGTTGAATCGGTTTGGATCCCAATGGGTAGCCATGCTACAGTGTGTGTTTCAACTCAGGTCGGATGTCCGATAAAATGCAGCTTCTGCGCAAGTGGCGTTGATGGTTTGGAAAGAAATTTAACTGTCGGGGAAATAGTTGAACAGGTTTGGCATTGTAGTACCGCTCACACCCGTCGCGGAATAAAAAACCTTGTTTTCATGGGAATGGGAGAACCGTTTCTTAATTACGATAATCTAATAAAAGCGATAAAAATTCTTAATGACGAAAACGGGTTGAAAATCGGTTCGAGAAGAATGACGATCTCAACTGTTGGAATTGTAAAACGAATAGTTGATTTCGGAAACGATGTTCCACAGTCAAATCTAGCTGTTTCTCTCCACGCAACAACTGATGAATTGAGGAAAAAATTAATTCCCGGCTGTCCGTCAAGCATTAATGCCCTGCTTTCCGCTTTAAGCGAATATTACAGGACAACACATCGAAAAATTACTTATGAATATGTTTTGCTGAAAGGGATAAATGACAGTTTGGGTCATGCGGCAGAACTTGCGAAAATAATCAAGAAAGTTCCTTCAAAAATAAATCTGATTGAATATAATAAAGTTGATTTTAATGATTATGAATCGCCGGACAAAAAAACGACCGACAATTTCTCAAATTTTCTCATTAAAAAGGGAATTGATGTTGCCGTGAGAAGAAAAAAAGGGGATGATATTAATGCCGCATGCGGACAACTGAGGAGGAAAGTAAGAAATTAATAATTATGAATTATGAATGATGAATGATAAATTAATGTAACTCGTTTCTCGTAACTCGTAACTAATTAAAATCCGCAGCCAGCGGCAGCGGCTACAGCAGAACATCCAACACCGCCCGAAACACTCCGGGAGCTTCGCAAACATCGATTAACGATTTTAATATACCACCTCGGCACTTTGTGCTACCCCTCCTTACAAAGGAGGGGAATTTACGAATAATCCTCCTTCGGCGGATATTCGACAACTAACGAAGAACAGCCAACTTTTCCTTCTTTTATTCTTTTTTAAATTATCAATCTCCCAAAAAAAACGATTTTTTTTGTTATAACTAACGTATTTGACAATGTTTATAAAATCGCTATTTTGCTATATTCTGTAAAATTTGGAGTTTCAAAATTGTTTTGGTATAATTTATAAAGTAATATTGAAGAACGAAAATAAATACTTTATATATAAAAAAATTAATGACACCTAATTTTAGTACAGAATTCAGACTCTCGCAGCAGCAAATTCTTGCGCCGCAATTGCAGCAATCACTTAAATTGCTGCAGGTTCCTGCTATGGAATTGCAGGCAATGATTGACCGGCAGCTTATCTCGAATCCAACACTTGAACTTTACGATCCGAATAACGAAAGTGATTCGGAAGACATGAAAAGTTTTGACCCGGATGTTCAGGATAAAGAAAGCGCTCGGGAAGAGCGTTCACAATCTCTCACATCTGAAAATAATGAAATATTAATTAATTCTGATACCGACAATCCCGATAAAGTTTATGAGAAAGAGCTTGCAACTTTAATTTCCGAAGACGAAAACTGGAAATCATTTTATGAATCCGAAGAAATTCCGAAAGGAACGGTAAGTCGCACGGAATCGGTTTCTTATAATGAGCGTAAGTTAAGCGATGACAGTGATTATGAATTCAGGATGCAATCGATCCCCACATCGCGTTCATTAATAGATGAGCTTCGCGAGCAGTATTTAAGTTTAGCTTTTTCTCCTGAGGACAACGAGATTTTTGAATATGTAATAGGAAGTCTTGATAAAAACGGCTTCTTAACTGAAACAGCTGAAGATATTGCTAAAGAATTAGAAGCAGATCCATCCCATGTAAAGGAAATAATCGAAAAATTTAAAACTTTTGACCCTCCCGGAATAGGGGCATCGGATCTACGTGAAAGTTTGTTGATACAGCTTGAACGAGACGGAAAAAAAGATTCTCCGGTATATACATTAATAGATGAATATTTCGATGAACTTTTACATAATCGCCGCGAGCGTGTTGCCAAAGGATTAAGAATTACGATTGATGAGCTTGATGAAATAATAGAGGAACTCAGCCATTACGATCCAAAACCGGGTCGCGATCTATCAACAGATTCCGCTTTAGTAATAAAACCGGATATTATTGTTACGCGGAAAGATGACGGTAGTTATCATGTTGAGACGAATGATAATCTTCTACCATACATCCGTATTAGTCCGCGAATCAAGGATTATGTAAAAAACAAAGTTTTTAACAAAAAAGAGTTAAGCGAATTAAGAAATGAAATTCGGAATGGTGAAAGCTTTATAAATAACCTGAAATTTAGAAAACGTACAATTCTTGCTGTTGCGGAAGCGATAGTCGAAGCGCAAAAAGATTTTTTATCAGAAGGTCCTATGGCTTTAAAACCGCTTTGCATGAAAGAAATTGCTGATAAAGTTGGTGTTCATGAAGCAACGGTAAGCCGAACAGTCAATGATAAATATATGGACACACCGCAGGGAATTTATGAAATGCGTTATTTTTTCGGTTCCCATGTTGAAAACTCGGATGGTGAGGATATCTCAACTAACGCTATAAAAGCGAAACTTAAGGAATTGATTGAAAAAGAAGATAAAACAAAACCGTACAGCGATGCGAAATTATCTGAATTACTGAAAGAAGCGGGTTGCCCTGTTGCTCGCCGTACAGTCGTTAAATACCGCAAGGCGCTTGGAATTCTAAACACCCGTCAAAGAAAAACTTTTGTATAGTTAATATGTATTTTTTACTAAAAAAATTTTTATTGATATCTGCTTCGTTGACGGTTTTACTATTAACAACAGGTAAATTATTTGGCGCTGCTGATCTTTCACCGAGAACCGCCGTTCAGGTTCACACTGGAATAAATCAGCTTTACAATTTGAATTTTGACCAGGCGGAAAACATTTTTTCTCAGATAACTGCAGCAGAAAGCAACCATCCGATAGGATACGTTTATCTCGCGTTAACGTCTATTGGCCGCACTTTAACAACAGGAACAACAGATGCTAATACGGAACAATTTAACGCTTATACCGAAATGGCGGTAAAGCAGGCTTTATCATCTAAAAGTTCTGAAAAGGCACCCTGGAATTTGTATTATTCCGGAGTTGCGTTTATGCTGAAATCATATTCCGAAGGTAAACAGCAAAATTATATCGATTCATTAAGATGGCTTAAACGCGGAATTTCCCTGATTAACAGATCGTGTAAAAACAGCAAAACAAGCGCGGACGCCAAGATGTTTTTAGGATCTTATCAATATTTTACATCAAAGATGCCATGGTATTTTAGATTTTTTGCTTCATTGCTGGTTGAACCGGCTAATCAGAATGTTGGAATAGAAAACCTGGAATACGCGGTATCACACTCTGAATTTGGAAGAGTTGAATCTGAGATGCTTCTTTCTATAGCGTATTTGTGGGATGACCAATATTATACGGCGCTGAGTTTTGCGGAAAAATTATTAACAGAACATCCCGAGAATTACTGTTTTGGTTTTCTTAAACAGGAAATATTGTTAAGGCAGCGGGAATATAAAACTGCGTTAAACTGCGCTACGAATCAACTTATAAGAATTGAATATGACAAAAGGAAAGAAATAGACGGACTTATAGCTAATCAATATTATATGCTGGGCTTAATTTATGCTAAAACAAAAAAATATGATGATGCTTTAAAAAATTTCGCCTTTACTTTTAATTTTGCCGAAAATAAACCCTATTTGAAAGCATGGGCAATTCTTCGGCAAGGGACAGTTTATGACCTTAAAAAACAATATTCACGTGCAAGAAGTTGTTACGCGGTAGTAAAAACAATTCATCACGAATCTGATTTGCTTGCTGCCTATGGACAAAAATTCGCCGCAATTCCTTACAGAGGAGAACCGCTTGAATAAATTATGAAAGAAAGTATTATTACAAGCCGTTCAAATTCTTATGTGAAAAAAGTTTTTTCTCTCCTGAATAAAAAAGGAAGAGAGGAAAAAGGTCTGTTTTGGGCTGAAGGAACTAAAGCGGTTGAATCAGCGCTTAACTCAAATAAATTTGAAATTTGCGATATTATTGTAAGCGACGAAGCAGGTGATGAAGCGGTAAAACTTTCAAAAACTGCTGACAGAAAAGGATTTAACATAAAAATCTTTAATGGAGATTGCTTTAGAAAAATTTCCGCGCTACGCCACCCTGAAGGAATTGGCGTAGTGGCAAAAATAAATATAAAAACTGAACTGCCGGATAATACAGAGAAACCGCTGGTCATTTTATGGCAGCTTAATAATCCGGGCAATCAGGGAACAATAATCAGATCAGCTGCCGCATTCGGCTGCGGAGCGGTGATAATTGTTGAGCCGTGTGTTGATGAATATCATCCTATGTGCATCAGGGCGACTTCGGGAGCATTTTTCACAATTGATATTTTAAAAATTACGGAAGAAGAATTGGAACCATGGCTTGAAAAAAACAAAGATAAAATAATAATTTTAACTCCTGATGGAAAAGAAGAAATAAAATCAAAAAATTTAACTTTAAATAAAATTATAATAATAGGTAACGAATCGCACGGAATAACAGAAGAACTAAAAAAAACATTTAAAACCGCCGCAATATCAATGAACCCGGAAGTCGAATCATTAAATACAAGCTGTGCGGCATCAATTGCCATGTACGAACTTTGGGGGAAGAAATAAGCGGTAACCGGTAATCGGTAAATAAAATAACAAATAACAAATAACGAATAACAAATAACAAATTAAGAACATGCCAGTATTACATCACGGGATACACATATTAGAAATTCCCGATTCAACAATGAGAGAACAATTAATGCAATCGCCGGTATTACAGCAAGCCGTAATAATGAAGATGGACAGCACCCATTGGCTTATTGACGGACAATATATATCTAACGTAGAAAAATTACTTGCTAAGACCGGTATATCATTTAAGGTAAAAACCCATGACGAGTGAACTTATAATCCAAAACCTGCTTTCTTCAGTTAACCGTTCATTGAGACCTGTATTTAAACATTGGCTCAGTTCGGAACAACTTGAAAGACGCAGCGAAGAACAAACATTACTGTATCTTGAACAAACAGAAAAAGTTTCTTTAAGAAAAAAAATTATTGCCGGGCTAAAACCGGAATCAAGAGCTTTACTAAAAAATATTCTTGAAAATTCGGAAATAACAATTGGCGAGATAATCGCGATGACAAGAGCTTCCGGGCATAATGTAACTTTAGCATCTCTCGGTGAGATTCATTACAAAGGATTAGCGTTTTTTGAAGATCCGACTTTATGGCCATCGGCAAAAGCCGAGTGGTCGGATGTGAATGCCGATCAGGTTCTTGTTTTTCCGCCTGCGATGCAGAGGGAAAAAATAATTGAGCCTCAAATTGATTTTCAATGTGATATTTTTGCTGAAAAAGTTAAACCGATTGCCGGTGAAGAACCTTCCGCAAGTATCTTACTTACAGAATTTCTTGATAGTGTAAGCAGAGCGGAAATAAAGCTTACTCAACACGGGAAACTTAGTTCGCGTTCACGAAAAGTTTTGAGTAAAATCTGGGACGAGCACAGCAAATCAATGTGTTCTCCGGAACACATGATCGATTTCGCGCGTACAACCGGAATATTAAGAATTGACAGTACGGGAACGACAATTATCGAGCGAAAATTTGCGAATTTCCGTAAAGCGCCAAGGGCACAGCAGATGAAAGAGTTTCTTAATTACAGCGCCAATATGATTGAACCGCCGGAAAGTGAATTAACATACACGGTTTTTGGTATTCATAAATTCGCGTTGCGAATGATCTCTACTATTCTTTCATCAACTGACAAAGATGACTGGCTTTTAGTGAGACCTATTTCTGAAATCATTTCTGAAAATGTCCGTGAAATGTTTTCTACAGGTAAAGGGGTTCGGAGTTGGTTCTGGGCTTTTTCAAACGCGGAATTTCCTTCGGAATCCACTTGGAAATCTTTAACAAAAAAACTCCTCGAAAATTGGTTTACTCCGGCAGGCATAATCGAATGGGGGAAAAATTCCAGAAAAGCAAAATGCACTAGGTTAACCGAAATGGGAAGATTTTGGCTCAGGGATGAATTCGCTCCCGCACATAAAGATAATGATCAGCAACTCGTTGTTCAGCCTGATTTTACTGCATTGCTCACCCATTCAGGTCCGTGGGATACTGTTGCGCAGTTGCTGGGACTTTTCGCAAGACGTTCAGGAAACGATAATGCGAGTACATATCAATTTACGCGCGAATCAATCAGTACTGCAGTTCAGCAGGGACATAAAGTATCTGAACTTCTTGCCGGGCTTGACAAGCACTGTTCGTATCCAATTCCGAAAAACGTCCGTCATTCAATCAAGGAATGGGGATCGGTATCCCCGAATGTCACACTTTACCGTGACATAAATTTATTTTCTTTTGATACAGAGAAAGAAAGAGATGCTTTTATAAAACTCAACAGTAATAAATCAAAAAAAGTAGGAAAATATTATGCGCTTCTGCTTATTCCGGAAAATGATATTTTTAATATAATGACCAGAATTTATGCCAAACCGGTTGATTATACTGATGTTCCTATCGGCTCTATAGAAGTAAAACCGGACGGCAGAATCGTTTTGCACGCCCCTGATGATTTGAGATTAATTGCTCTTAGGGACGCGATTTCCGAGCCTGAAGAAAACAGCAGTACAGAAGATAATAAAGATGTAAATTATTATTTATCGGCAAAATCCATGCGGGATACAAACTTTTCAGTTAACTCTTATGAGCGACTCGTAAATATACCGGGACGACCAATTTCCATGAATGTCAGATTGAATTTACTTGTTGGTTTTGGCTTACTGCAGAAAACTCCGGGAGATGAGTATGCAATTCTCAGTAATTTCGCTTTCTCAAAAAGAAATTTAATAAGAAAACATTTCGATTGGAAAAGAATCATCCTCGCTCGCGTGGCAAGAGACGCTTTTGTCTTACTTCCTGAATTTATGGATGTTGCGAGAGAAGCGCTGAAGAAAGCGAAAATTGATGGTAAAGTTTATTCCGTTGTAATGGAAAAACTTCCTCTAATGAATGAAATCGAAAACGAAGAAGAAATTAAATGACTCTAAATCCGGCTAACCCGTTAATTGTCCAAAGTGATCGCTCAGTTCTTCTTGAAGTGGATAATCCGCTTTATGAATCTGCGAGGGATATGCTTGCTTTATTCGCGGAACTCGAAAAAAGTCCCGAGCATATTCATACTTACCGCATTACTCCGCTTTCCATTTGGAATGCTACTGCAGCGGGTTTACAGCCGGAAGAAATTATTGATGCTCTGAAACAATTCAGTAAATTTCCTGTGCCGGAAAATCTTCAGCACGAAATTATTGAAACCGCGTCGAGGTACGGCCGCATTACTCTTGTTAAAAAAGGTGATAACCTGTTGCTTGAGGTTGATAGCGTAAAACTCGCGGTACAAATTGAACATCATCCGAAAACGGCGGGATTTGTTGATTTTCATTCCGAAAAAAGTTTTGTCGTTCAGCCGAAATTCAGAGGCGAAATTAAACGCGCGCTCACTAAAATCGGGTTTCCGGTAAAAGATCTTGCCGGATATGTTCAGGGAACACCTTTAGATATTAATCTCAGCGATTCATTTGATGTAAGAGATTATCAAAAAGAAGCTGCGGATAATTTCTATCAGGGCGGCGGTAAAGAAGGAGGATGCGGCGTTGTTGTTCTTCCTTGCGGCGCGGGAAAAACTATTGTCGGTATTACCGCAATGTCAAAAGTTAAAACTCATAC
>JAOZSF010000367.1 GCA_029939815.1 bacterium | reverse complement strand
GGAAACTGTCCTGCGTGTCAACCGGACCTAATGGTATTGGAGGATCATCCGGAGTTATTTCATCACCGGAACTTGAAGGTGAAGAAGATGAAGAGGTTTGTATTTCTTGAGAAATAATGGACTTTTTTTCGGGGACCGCCTTATCGAATTGTTTTCCGCTTTTGATTTTTTCTAAATCTTTGGGCGGGATTTGCTGCTCATGATATTTGCCAATAGGAATGACACGGGTTTTAATATTTGTATCGTCCGGTGTTTTTTTCTTTGCCGCTTCTTTCTTTGCAAGTTCAGTAAAATTAATTACTGAATGGGCAACGATTTTGGGCTTTTGCTTTTTATCAATGACAATTTCGTTTGTTTTTGTCTGTTTAGTTTGCTCAGCTAAAACGGTAAAAGTTGATAAGCAAAAAATAATTGTTATAGTAATATTTTTCATGATAAACCTCCTTAAATTTGTTTTAACTTTATAATTATACTCCTTTTTAAAAAATTGGTCAAGTATTAAATGATTTGAATCATTCGGGTTTAGTTGCGAATTTAATAGCTTTCAATACACGTTCCGGAGTGAAAGGTCCTTCGGTTAAGCGCGCGCCTGTCGCGTTGAAAATAGCGTTTGAGATTGCCGGCAGCGCACCGTTAATTGAAATTTCAGAAACACTTTTCGCTCCGAAAGGTCCTGAATCTTCATAACTTTTAACATGAATAATTTTTATTTCGGGCAGGTCACGCGTTGACGGGATTTTATATGTGAAAAAATTGTCGGTAAGAAGCCGTCCCTTCTCATTGAATATATATTCTTCCATCATGGCATAACCAATTCCGTTGACAACAGCTCCTTCAGTTTGCCCACGCGCGAGTTTCGGATTTATTTCCGTTCCGCAGTCGACTGCGGCAACGTATTTCAATAAATCAACTTCACCTGTCTCGGTATCAACTTCAACTTCAACAAAATGCGCGGCGAAAGGCGGAGGGGATTTATGAGAAATATTAGATTCGGTTGCCGCGATTTGAAACTGGTCTTTTAAATAAAGAGTGTGAATAGCAATATCATAAAAAGAAACTTTTTTTCCACCGGGAAATTTTACAACTTTATTTTCTATAACCGCTTTTTCAGGATTACCGCCACAAACTTCGGCGGCAACTTTAATTATTTGTTCCCGCACTTTTTGGGCGGTCTTTATTACCGCGGCACCGCTTAAATATGTCGTGCTTGATGCATAAGCACCAACATCAAATGGGGTTATGTCTGTGTCGGACGAAAGGACAATCATATCTGATTCGTCACAACCGAGTACTTCCGCGGCTATCTGCGCGAGAATTGTGTCACTACCGGTGCCAAGATCGGTTGCTCCAACAAGTAAATTGAATGAGCCGTCCTCGTTCATTTTAATTGTAGCTGCAGCCATGTCGATTTCAGGAATGCTTGATCCCTGCATTAAAGTGCACATTCCTTTTCCGCGTTTGTGCGTTTTTTCCTTGGCACCTGACACCTGACACCCGCCACCTGTTTTCCATCCTATCGCCTTCGCACCTTTTGTGATGCATTCAGCGAGGCCGCAACTTCCGATTGTCTGCTTAACCCCGGCTTTTCCTTCTCCGAGTTTTTCGAAAATAGGGGATGAGCCTCCGCTTTTTATATGATTCATCTGTCTTAACTTTACAGGGTCAATTTCTAATTTGTACGCGATTTCATCCATTAAACATTCTAAGGCATAAGCGGCCTGTGTGGCTCCGTAACCACGATACGCTCCGCCAACAGGAAGATTTGTGTAAACGGTTGTTGCACGAAAGCGAACATTGTCGCAAGGGTATAACGGTAGAGTTTTGCTCCCGCAGTTGCAGGCAACAGTTAACGCGTGAGAGCCATAAGCTCCCGTATTACTCAAGACATCCATGAAAATAGATGTTAGTTTCCCTTTTTTTGTAGCACCAATTTTTAGATTCACATACTGTTCGTGCCGTGTGCGGCTTTTTGCGAATTCTTCTTCACGGGTGTATCTGATTTTCACCGGTTTGTTGCTTTTTAATGCGAGTGCAGAACAAACATCTTCCAATAAAATTTCCTGTTTACCGCCAAATCCGCCGCCGATTCTCGGCTTGATAACACGGATCTTTTTTATCGGCAGCTTAAGCGTCTGAGCAACAATTCTGCGAACATGAAACGGAACCTGCGTGCTTGTTACAATCACTAACCGACCATTTTCATCGGGATAGGCAAGTGTTATATGCGGTTCCATGGGGCAGTGTGTCGCATAATGGGCTTTGAATTCCCGCTCAACTATTAAATCCGCTTTTTCAAACCCTTTGTCTATATCACCGACCTGTACATCAGTTGCGGCGGCAATATTTTTCTCAGGTTCAAACGGGACCGGAATCGGCATTGTCGCATCAGGTTCATCATGAATTATCGGAGCGCCTTTTTTTATAGAATCTTTCGCGTTTAAAATCGCTGGCAGAACTTTGTACTCAACTTCGATGAGCGAAATAGCTTTCATCGCAATTTCTTCCGAATCAGCAGCTACCGCAGCAACACGGTCGCCTACATACCGTACTTTTTTGTCGAACATAAATGTGTCGTAAGGTGACGGCTCGGGGAAACCTTGTCCTGCAGTCGTGTGTGGAACGCGCGGCACATTCTTGTAGCATAAAACCGCGTGCACTCCCGGCAGTTTTTCCGCTTTGCTCGTATTAATTTTTTTGATGAGTGCGTGCGCGTGAGGCGAGGTTAAGATTTTTCCCACAAGCATTCCGTGCATGTCAAAATCATCAACGAATTTTTGTTTTCCGGTGGCAAGTCCGGGCCCGTCAACTTTTATTTTGGATTTAGATACTATTTTCATTTTTAGCAGTATGATTAATGATTATTTTTAACAGAACCATTAAAATAAGTAACAGTACGATTTTAACAGAACCATTAAAATAAGTAACAGTACGATTTTAACAGAACCA
>JAOZSF010000366.1 GCA_029939815.1 bacterium | reverse complement strand
CGGCGGATCTTCGACAATAACGCTTAACGCTCACCGTTAATTTCCCATTCTTTTACTCCGTCAACTATTTTGCATGAATGAACAGCGGACTTTCCGGCAAAATCAGGATGGCTGCGCGGGTATGCTGTTTCAATTGCATATTTAAGTTTTTCAATCGAATTTGCGCGGACAATTGCTCCGGCAGCTCCTTTATCTCCTCCACCGAGCATTCTTTCTCCGAGAACGCCGGGAACTGTTCGTGCAATATCGCACATAGATTCGAGTTCAGGGCCTGAGATTTTATATTTATCGCGTAATTCATGCCCATCTTTTCTAAAAATTTTGCCAACTGATTTTATATCACCGTTTTTCCATGCATCGATCATTTTATAAAACCGCTGCTGTGCGTGGAAAATGTAATCTAATCTGTCGCATAAGTCAGGATATAAAAGACCAAAATTATCGATAATTTTATCATAAAACTCCTGCGTTTTTACATCTGCAAGACAAGAAATATCAAATTCGGTTTTTAAAAGTTCAACAAATTTATCACATTCTTCCCTGCGGATTTTATATGTTGATTTCTCTAATCCGGGACGCACAGTTCCGGTATCAAGACTTACTATTCTGAACTCTTCATCTGATTTTCCGAGAGGAATATATTTTATTGAGCGGTTGGCGGGATTATAATGAGTTCCCATCCCTTCTTTAGCAAACAAAATCATTGTTTGGTCGAGTATTCCGCACGGTGAACCTATATAATCATTTTCAACCATCTGAGCAAGATCAACAATATAATGTTGATTCTCAACCTTGATCTGATTGATCTCAAGAAGTGTAAGTATCAGATTTAATGAAAGAGAAGCCGAGCGGGACATTCCCCCGCCGGGTATATTTCCAAAAAGTACAGCATCTATCCCGGTTGGAATATTAAAACCTTCACGGTGTAAAATATAATCGACACCGAGAGGAAATCTTGCCCAGGAATCAGGAACAGATTTTGGTTCCGGCGCTTTTCCTGTTTCAAATTCAACGATTCCGTCTTCGGGAAAATTTACGCTGAAAAACCTATTTTTATTCGTGCCGTTGGGTTTATAAGCCATCCAGATAAACCTGTCGGTGCCAACACCGAAAAGTTCTGTTCCATTATAATCGCCATGTTCAACGCCGAGACAGAATCTTGAAGAAGTTCTTCTAATCTTCCCTGTTTTAACGTCCAAGCCGTTTTTTTCGGCGGCACTAATTATTTTTTCTACTGCGGATTTGTCTTGTTCTGTCATTTTCTAACCAAATGTTGAACCGTTACATCCCCAGTTTGACGCGGGAATATCTGTAAAATTAATATAAACTCTTTGCGGAGAAATAGACAACCTGTTTTCCAGTAACGCGCAAAGTTTTTCCGAAATTTTAATGTTAGTTTCACGGTTAATCCCTCCAATTCCGCGTACATCGGCAAAAGCAGCCATACTTGGATGTCCACCCATCATAAAATCTGCGGTTTCAATAATTGCCATAACATACTGTTCCGGTTTCCCGGTTGAATCAGCCACAATTTTCGAGAGTTCCGCGAGCATGGCTTCTCGTTTATTTTCCGGAATTTCGACGGATGTTTTTAATGAAATCAGCGGCATAATAAATCCTCCTTTTTTGAAGTTAAAAATTCTCGTTAAATATTATCAATTTTAATATTATATGTCAATTGCTATGCACCGACCGGAAACAACTGATTAAGAGTTGCCCGAAAAAAGAAGATGAAATAATTTTTCATTCGGATAGAGAGGAGTGTTTAATTGAAGATACGATAAAATTAATTTCTTTTTGAGAAATGTTAATTTTGTTTTTATGTTTTTTATCAAAAAGAAAAAAATCCAAACGTTTATTTTTTTCGTTAAATACGCTAAAGACAATAAATTTAGCCATTGATGGATTTCCGAATTGGAAAATGTGAAATTTTCCGTTATCAAATTCATAATTAAAGCACGAAAATTTTGTAGTATTAGTAAAAAAATAATTTCCTAAAGTGATTTTTTTTGCATATCTTTATGTTTATTTTGATTTAATATTCTCAATTGCCGCGGCCGCGGCATTCATCTCCGCTTCCTTTTTTGTTGAGCCTTTGCCCGAGCCGATAGTTTTATTATTGACAGAGACATCTATTTCAAAAGTTTTATCATGTTCCGGTCCGGAAGTGGAAACAATTTTGTAAACAGGATCAGGCATTCTTTTGGAATGCAGCATTGACTGCAAATCATTTTTACAGTTAATTTGATTTTTGTCTTTTTCAACCGTTTTTAAGCCGGTGTCAAAAAGCGAAAGAACAACTTTTCTTGCGGCAAGGAATCCGCCGTCAATGTAAATACTGCCGATAACAGCTTCGAGGGTATCAGTTAGAAGAGAAGAACGGTTTCTTCCGCCGGAATTATTTTCGCCCACACCAAGAAAAATATAATTCCCAAGATTAATCGATTTTGCAACTTCGGTAAGATGAGATTCACTTCCAAGCCATGAAAGCATTAACGATAATTCGCCTTCGCGTTTTTTTGGAAATCTGTTAAAAAAATCATCAGCGAGAACAAGAGCGAGAACCGAATCACCGAGAAATTCCAAACGTTCATTGTGTTTAACGTTCAATTCAGAATGTTCATTAGCGTATGAAGAATGAACAAGAGCTTTAAAAGCGATTTTTTTGAATTTGAATTTATAATTAATTTCTCTTTCGAGCCGGGCAATTCTTTTTAATGCTTTTTCGTCCGGTTCGGGCAAATAAGCGAATTTCTCCATATTCAATTTCAGCCGTTTTTTCGCATCGCTTTGAAAAACGGAAAAGAAACTCAGGATTTTATTTTTTTCTGAGGACATGTTCAGGTGTCAGTATTCGGTATTCGGTATTCGGATTCGGTGTTCGGTGTTCCGTGTTCGGTGTTTGCGAACCACCCCGCCTTTCAGGCACCCCCAGCATGCGCGGGGTCCGAGACCC
>JAOZSF010000038.1:8002-11257 GCA_029939815.1 bacterium | reverse complement strand
TATGCGAGTACGTTCCTCGCGCTGAAACGAACGTTTAATAACGTCCTCCTATTTTTGGGTTATGCATCTGTATTTTCGAGCCAAGGGCTTTTTAGAGAGCGGGAATCACGCTCTTCACAGACACGCGTTATAAAATCATTTAAATTAATATTTTGAAATTGTTTTCCGTTCTGTAATTTTACAGAAACGCAGGAGTTTTCAACTTCGTTATCTCCTATTATAAGCGAATAGGGAATTTTTTCAAGTCGGGATTGCCTTATTTTGGCTCCCATTGGCCTACTTGTTTCGTCAAGCGAAGCCCGTAAATTCCTTTTTTTCAATTTTTTCAGTATTTCTTTTCCGTATTCAGTATGGCTATCTTTAATCGGAACGATTCTAATTTGTTCCGGAGCGAGCCAGAGCGGAAAGTTTCCCGCGCAGTTTTCCAAAAGAACGGCAAAAAATCTTTCTATTGCGCCGAGCAGAGCTCTGTGAATAACATACGGCTGATGTTCTTTTCCATCTTCCCCGATAAAAGTCATTCCGAATCTTTCCGGAAGATTGAAATCGAATTGAATGGTTGAACACTGCCATTCGCGCTGCAGTACGTCTTTAATTTTTATATCAATTTTCGGACCGTAGAACGCGCCTCCGCCTTCATCGATATCGAAGGGGATTTTTTTAGCTTCGACTACTTTCTGCAAAGCTTTTTGTGCCGCTTCCCATCGTTCCGGTTCACCAACGCATTTTCCTTCAGGTCGTGTTGAGATATAAACATGTAAATCTTCAAAACCGAAAGTTTTCAGCATTTCAAGACAGAAATCCAACACACGGTCAATTTCACTTTCCATCTGATCGGGAGCGCAGATTATATGCGCGTCATCCTGAGTAAATCCGCGAACGCGAAGGAGTCCGTGAAGAGCGCCGCTGCGTTCGTATCTGTAAACTGTACCGAGTTCAGCCCATCTGATCGGGAGTTCGCGATACGAGCGTAATTTACTTTTGTAAATAAGGATATGAAACGGACAGTTCATCGGTTTTACGAAATATTCATGTTCATCGATATCCATTGCAGGATACATTCCATCGCGGTAAAAATCAAGATGCCCGCTTGTTTCCCAGAGTTCAGCTTTTCCTATATGCGGAGAATAAACGAGGTCGTAATCGGCGTTGTAATGTTCAGCGCGCCAGAAGGATTCGATTTCGTTTCTAACGATAGCGCCTTTCGGGTGCCAAACGGCGAGGCCGGGACCTATTTCGTCATGGAAACTGAAGAGTTCGAGATCTGTACCGAGTTTCCGGTGATCGCGTTTTTTAGCTTCTTCGAGTCTGTTGAGTTCGTCCTTCAGGGATTGCTTATCAGGGAAAGCGGTACCGTAGATTCTTTGAAGCATTTTGTTCTTTTCGTCACCGCGCCAGTAAGCGCCTGCGATGCTTAAAAGTTTTACTGCTTTCACCGCGCCGGTGGACTGCAGATGCGGTCCTTTACAAAGATCGATAAAATCGCCTTGTTTATAGATTGAGATTTCTTCTTCGTTGCCGAGAGATTCAATCAATTCAATTTTATAAGGCTGATTATTTTTTTTAAAGAAATCCAATGCTTTTTCACGAGACCAGACCTCATGTTCAAGCGGCAGATTTTTATTAACGATTTTAAACATTGCTTTTTCGATTTTTTTCAGGTCGTCCGGAGTGAATGGTTCAGGAACGTCAAAATCGTAATAGAAACCCGTAGCGATTGCGGGTCCAATCGCCAGTTTAGCTTCGGGGAAAAGTTCTGTAACCGCTTGAGCCAGTATATGGCTGGCGGTATGTCTGAACGATTCACGATATTCAGGGTTGTCAAAATTCATTAAAATCATTAATTATTTTTTTAAAATAAGTACGAACAGCAATGTTTCGCATTTATTCAAGTATTTATTCAAGAGTTAGGTATTATAACAAAAGGCGTTATTTATTGCAATAGATAAAGGAATTTGTTATACTATCACTATGAAATTATCGAAATTTGGAAAAAAATTTACTGAACATTCCGGTATAAATGAATTGATGGTCGATCTTAATGACGCGTTAAATACCGGTAACGAAATGCTTATGCTTGGAGGCGGCGCGCCGGCTCATATTCCGGAAATTGACGCAATGCTTCGCGCAAGAATGACAGATATTCTAAATAATGAGCGTGAATATGAGGCAATGGTAGGTGACTATGACGGTCCGTGCGGGAACACGGAATTTATCAAAGAGCTTGCCGGACTTTTCAGCCGGGAATTCGGCTTTGATATTCAGCCGGAGAATATAGCGCTTACGAACGGCAGTCAGTCGGCATTTTTTTATCTTTTCAACATGTTTGCCGGAGAATTTTCGAATGGTAAAAAGAAGAAAGTTCTTTTTCCTCTTGCGCCGGAATATATTGGTTATTCCGATATAGGATTATCAGAGGATTTTTTTACAGCCAACAAGCCGGAAATTGAATTTTTAGATAACCGCATATTTAAATATCATATTAATTTCGATTCTCTTGAAATCACTGATGAAATAGGCGCAATGTGTGTTTCGCGACCTACAAATCCAACCGGTAATGTTCTAACGAACGAAGAAATTGATAAACTTAGTAAAATAGCCGCGGAAAATAACATCCCGCTAATTATTGATAATGCTTACGGAACGCCTTTTCCTAATATAATTTATGTTGACGCGGCGCCGGTATGGAATGAGCAGACGATAATTTGTATGAGTCTTTCAAAATTTGGATTACCGTCATCAAGAACCGGAATAATAATTGCTAATTCTGAGATTATTAAAGCTGTTACTCAGATGAACGCGATTTTTAATCTTGCTCCCGGAGGAATCGGTCCTGTAATTGCAATGGAATTAATTCGCAGCGGCAAGATTATCAAATTAAGCCGGGATGTAGTAAGGCCGTTTTATAAGAGGAAAATGGAAAAAGCTGTAGCTCTTATTAAGAAAGAGTTTGAAGGAGTAAATTATTACATTCATAAACCCGAAGGGGCAATGTTTTTATGGCTGTGGTTTAAAGATATACCTATAACCAGCGCGGAACTTTATGAGCGGCTGAAGCGCGATGGAGTTCTTATTGTTCCGGGTCATTATTTTTATCCCGGACTTAATGAAGAGTGGAAACATAAGGATGAATGTATCAGGATAAGTTATTCTCAGAATGATAAAATAGTTGAAAAAGGAATAAAGGCTATTGGAAAAGAATTGAAAAAAGTGTATAATAGGGCTGTGCCGATGTGAGATAGGCTTTAGGCACAG
>JAOZSF010000038.1:4697-7902 GCA_029939815.1 bacterium | reverse complement strand
TGAGGAAATTTGAATTACCCCTGCATACGCGGGGCGCTTACGCGAAATCAAATTTATGGGAAAGAAGGAAGAAACAAACATGAAAAGTAATTAAATCTCTAATAATAAACAAGACAAGGAGACAAAAAAATGAGAAATGTAGTAACAGTAGCAATGACAATCGCATTAATCGCGGGAACAGCTCTCGCAGCAGAAGATGAAGCCAAAACAGATACAAAAGCTAAAGAAGCGACTAAAGCCGCAGCACCGGCAAAAGAACTTACTCAGATGCAGAAAGTAAGTTATTGTATCGGATTGGATATGGGTGGCAATTTCAAACAGATGGAACTTGATGTTGATACAGATCTTCTTGCACAAGGTTTAAAAGCCGGTTTAACTGATGCAACACCAATGCTTACAGAAGACCAAATTAAAGAAGTTATGATGCAGTTTCAGAAAGAAATGATGGTCAAACAGCAGGAAATGATGGCTAAACAGCAAAAGAAAATGGCAGAACAAGGGAAAAAGAATAAAGAAGAAGGAGAAAAATTCCTTGCTGAAAATAAAAAGAAAAAAGGCGTGATTACAACGCCAAGCGGACTTCAGTATATCGTTATCAAAGAAGGTGAAGGCGATTCTCCTTCTGATGATGATACCGTTTCTGTTGATTATGTCGGAACTCTTCTTGACGGAACTAAATTTGATAGTTCTTATGACCGCGGTCAACCTGCGACTTTTCCTGTTAAAGGTGTAATCAAAGGATGGACAGAAGCTTTGAAATTAATGAAACCGGGCAGCAAACTTAAATTATTTATTCCTTCAGATCTTGCTTACGGCGAACGCGGAGCAGGCAAAGATATTGGACCTGACGCAACACTTATTTTTGAAGTTGAGTTGAAAGATGTTAAGAAAGCTGATAAAGCAGATAAAGCAGCAGCACCGGCCGGCAAAAAAGTTGAATGGAAATAAGGAACAAAGAAATAATTCTAAAATAGAGTTATAAAATTAGGCGCTTGATGTTATACATCAGGCGTCTTTTTTTATGGAGAAGATGGAAAGGGATATGGGAATGGGAGGAATGGGACAATCGATAACTGAATGAAAACTTATTTAAAACACTTTCATTCGTAATTCATAATTTATAATTATCATTTATTGCTTACTGATTTCGATTATTCTTTCCATGTTTACATATTCACCGAACAATTTTTCAATTTGGTTAATTTTTTCGGGATTACCCGGCTGCGTTTTTGCTACCATTTTAGATACTTTAGCTGTTGCATCAAAGGCGTTCATTTCAGTTACGACAACCGGCAAATCTGCTAATTCCATCATTTTAAGGATGTGACTTTTTGGTTCAATACCGTCAATAAGTAAGATTCCCGAGATTTTGTTTTTTAAATGATCTTCATTCGCGCATGCAATAAGAAGTTCGGCCTGGCGACCTGTTGTAACAAGGAGAGTTTTATTTTTGATTTCTTTCGGGATAATAGAAGAGCAATCCACAGCGAGAACTGCGCTGGAATATAAAGTTGACAATTTATTTTGTCCGGAAAGAACTTTCCCATTTATTTTTCGGCATACTTCCGTTAAGGTGGGTTCGCTTAACAAAGGTTCATAAGGAACGACTCCAAGAAGTTCAAGATTGTGCCATGCGAGAGCTTTTCCCGCATAATCTTTAATTTGCTGAAGTTTATTTGGGAGGACTTTATTTAAAATAACGCCGGCAATTTTAACTCCTCTTTCCTTGAAAAGAGAGGCGTTAAGCATTATTTCGTCTATTGGTTTGCCTATTCCGCCTGAAGAAACGATGATAACAGGGCTTTTCAGTAATTCTGCCACGCGGGCATTTGAAAGGTCGATGACCGAACCAACCCCGGCATGTCCTGTACCTTCGAGGAGCATGAAGTTTTTATTTTCGGATTGCTTTTCAAAAGCGGCGGTAATTTTTTTTGATAATGTTTCAGGATTTCTGTTGTTAATATATTCTTTTGTAAATCCGGGCGGGATAGTTACCGGGCTCATCAGTTCAGCTGCGTCATCAAAGTTAAATGCTTCACGTACGAGCCAGACATCTTTATCTACTTTTGCTCCGTTGTCCAGTTCAACAAATTTTTGACCGACCGGTTTCATAAAACCGACATTTGAGAAGCGACGTTGTAAATGTATTAAAGCACCGAGAGCGGCGGTTGTTTTACCTTCGTCCTGTTTTGTTGCGGCGATAAATATTCGTGGTATTTTCACATTTTCCCCTTTTGCGTAATATATTATCAATAAGACAACTTATTTTCAAGAAGAAAAAATAAATACAGAGAGTTCAAGTATTGCTATAATGTGTTTTTTTATATATAATTATTCAATAATTAACAAATTATAAGAAGTTAAAATTATGGCATCCAAATTAAGAAAAATACTCGTTGGTGATTTTTCGTTCAAACGAATTATTCGGTCTGTTTTAATTATTTATTTAACCTTTTTTATTATAGGAGTGTTTTTCGCGAGATTTGTTATTTTTAAACCTCCGGAATCAACTTATGATATTTCAGAAAAAGGTGTCGTTACCTTTCAGGGTGATGACAGCAATACTATTGCAGCGATTTATTATCCGGCAAAATTAACAAACGATTTCACAATTTTCTTTTGCCACGGAAATGCTGAAGATATTGGAATAAGAGTTCCGATTTTTCAAATGCTTAACGAACTTGGCTATGGAGTTTTTGCTTTTGATTATCGTGGTTACGGATTGAGTTCCGGCAAACCAACGGAAAAAAATACTTATGAAGATTCAGAAACCGCTTTTTCTTACCTCACAAAAAATCTCGGAGTGCCGCCGGATAAAATTATCCTTCACGGTCAATCGCTTGGCGGTGGAGTTGCAATTCCTCTTGCTGTTAAACATAAAGTTGCGGGACTGATTGTTGAGAGTTCTTTTGTCACGGCATTTCGAGTGCTAACCCGTATTCCCATTTATCCGTTTGATAAATACAAAAATATAGATAAAATAAAAAATGTTCATTGTCCGATACTTTTTATTCATGGACTAAAAGACAGGTTGATTTCACCCGGTCACGGCAAGAAACTTTTTGAAGCAGCAAACGAACCGAAACTGTGCTATTGGGTAGAAGAGGCCGGTCATAATGATTTGATATGTATAGCCGAAGAGAACTATTTTGATAAGATAATGGAGTTTACAACAAAAATAGCGATTGGAGAATTAAAATTAAAA
>JAOZSF010000038.1:0-4597 GCA_029939815.1 bacterium | reverse complement strand
TTAATTCATCTGGTATTTTTTTTAAATAACTGATAAAATAATCTACTTAAATTAATGGGATGAAGACTAAACAATAATGATAAAAATAAGAATATATGTTTTTGTCTTTTGATAATCTTTTGTCCCGCTTTAACCGTTGACGGCAAAAATGGCAGCGGGATAAAACTCCGCTTTACGCTACCCAGAGGGGAAATAAAGACGGGAAATTTTATTATCAGTACGATAAGATTCGTGCGATGAGAAGAAAAATAAAATAAACAACCAACAGAACAACGACAACCAACAAAATGAATCAACCAATAAAACCAACAAACTTAACTTGCGAGTTTTTATCGAATCCGCTTGGAATTGATGTGAAAAATCCCCGTCTAAGCTGGCAAATTACCGGGGAAACCTCGAACATAAAACAGACCGCTCGTCAAATTATTGCCGCAGAAAAAGAAGAAGATATTCTTAACATGAACGGCACGATTTGGGACAGCGGAAAAATTGAATCCGACCAATCTAATCTTATAAATTATTCAGGACCGGAACTTAAATCGGCACAGAGAATTTACTGGGCGGTAAAAATTTGGGATAACCAAAATAATGAATCCGAATTTAGTAACCCGGCTTTTTTTGAAACGGGGCTTTTTGATAAAAAGTCCTGGAAAAATGCGGAGTGGATTGGCAGGTTTACAGATATTAACGATAAAGGAAATGAAAAAGCGCCGCTGTTGCGCAAAGAATTTTCTCTTGAAAAAAAAATGATTTCCGCGCGGGCTTATGTTTCAGGTCTCGGTTTTTATGAACTTTATCTAAACGGAAAAAGAGTAGGGGACAGATTGCTCGACCCGGGAACAACCCGGTATGACAAACGTGTTTTGTATACTGTTTATGACATTACGGAATATCTCAGCGAAGGGAAAAATGCTGTAGGTGTAATTCTCGGTAACGGATTTTATAATCAGTTTCTAAAAAATTCATGGGACGCTTCAATTGCTCCGTGGCGAAACTGTCCGGCTCTCATAATGAAAATTTCCATAAAATATTCTGACGGTTCTGAAGAAATTATTACTTCAGATACATCATGGAAAACTTCTACCGGTCCGATTGTTTTTAATGGAATGTATATGGGCGAAATTTATGACGCGCGACTTGAAAAGAAGGGTTGGGCTTCTCCAAATTATGATGACAGTAATTGGCAGCAGGCGATTTCAGCTGTTTCTCCAAAAGGGCAATTAAGGTGTCATTATTTCCAGCCGATAAAAGTAACGGAAACATTTTTTGCTGAAAAAATAACTGAACCGAAAAAAGGAATTTTTATTGCTGATATGGGTGTTAATTTTGCCGGATGGGCAAGAATTAAACTTAAAGGTTCCGCGGGAACAAAAATTACTTTTAAATACTGTGAAAGATTGAGGAAAGACGGAACGGCGGAACACGGTTCTTTAAATGTTCATTTTGAATATCCCGAGAAATTTCAAACGGATATTTATATTTTAAAAGGAGATGAAGAAGAAATCTTCGAACCAAAATTTAATTACCACGGATTTCAATATATCCAAATCGAAGGATTAACGGAAAAACCTGAACTTACAGATATCGAGGGAGAATTCTTGCATACCGCAATCGAGCAAACAGGTTCTTTCAAATGCTCAAATGAGTTGTTTAACAAAATTCAGGATTGTACTCTGCGCTCTTACAGAAGTAATTTTCACCATTATCCAACCGACTGTCCGCAAAGAGAAAAAAACGGCTGGATGGCTGACGCGCATCTCTCGGCGGAAATAGGATTCCGTAATTTTAATCCGTCTGCTGCTTATACAAAATGGATGAATGATATTACCGATGAACAGCGGGAAGACGGCGCTCTGCCGGGAATTGTTCCGACAGCCGGCTGGGGTTATGAATGGGGTAACGGACCCGCGTGGGACAGCGCGCACATTTTGATTTGCTGGTATCAATATTTGAATTGCGGCGATAAAGAAATCCTTGAAGATAATTTTGACGCGATGATCAAATATGTCGATTACGCTAAAACAAAAGAAGAAAGTTATGATGTTGATGGTTTAGACGTTACCGGTGGAATAGTTAAATTTGGACTTGGCGACTGGCTTCCTCCGGCGGGATTTCCTGATGATTCAGCTGTTCCCGACAGGTTTTTACTTTCATCTTATTATTACAAAATTACGGAATTAGTTTCTGCGATTGCGAAAATTATCGGCAAAAATGATGAAGCTGAAAAGTATGGATCAGAAGCGGAAAATATTAAAAAAAATATTAATAAAACTTTCTTTATTCCTAATCTCGGTATTTATACTAACGGGACAATGGCTGCGCAATCAACAGCAATTTATCAGACAATTGTTTCTGAAGAAAATATTACCAAGACAATGGAAAAATTAATCTCCGATGTCGAACGGCTTGATTATCACCCCATTTGCGGCGCTCACACGGTTAAATGGATTTTGCACGCGTTGAGTGATAATGGGCATGCTGACATTGCATACAAAATCGCAAATCAGAAATCGTATCCAAGCTGGGGATTTTGGATGAAAGATAATCCGACAACGCTTTATGAATCGTGGCAGGGAGTTGGCTCACTAAACCACATATTTTTTGGAGATATAAGTCATTGGTTTTACAAATGTCTTGCCGGAATTCAGATTGACCCGCGAAATCCCGGTTACAAACATTTTTTTATCAAGCCTTCGCCTGTTGAAGATTTGACTTGGGTTGAGGCGGAACAGCAAACCCCTTATGGCAAAATAAAATCATCCTGGAAAGTCGAAAGCGAAAATTTTTCGCTTGAGGTTTCTGTTCCGCATAATTCTACGGCAACAGTTATTCTTCCAAATGGAAATGAAGAAAAAGTAACATCAGGAAACCATAAATTTAATTGTAAATTATAAGAAATATAGGTCATATAAGCTCAATAAGACCAATTAACTAAACAACAAAACAAGAAAAATGAAAAAAAATACTTTCGCACTCGGCATTGATTATGGTACTAATTCTGTTCGATCATTAATTGTTAACACAACTACCGGTGAAGAAATAGCTTCATCAGTTTATAATTATCCGAGCGGAGTTGACGGAATTATAATTGATAAACATGACCCTCATCTCGCGCGTCAAAATCCTCAGGATTATATTGACGGCTTAGTTTCGACAGTTAAGAAAGCCGTTAGACAGGCAAAAAAACATAAAAACTTTTCACCCGATAAAATTGTTGGGATTGGCGTTGATACAACCGGAAGTACACCGCTTCCCGTAAATTCCGATGGAACACCGCTTGCTCTGCTTGCTGAGTTTAAAAATAATCCGAACGCAATGGCGTGGCTCTGGAAAGATCATACAAGCAGAAAAGAAGCTGAAGAAATAACTACGGCAGCACATAAAAGTAAACCTGATTACACAAAATTCTGCGGTGGAACGTATTCTTCGGAATGGTTTTTCGCGAAAATTCTTCGTCTCGCCCGTGTAGATAAAAAAGTGTTCAACGCTGCCGCAAGTTTTGTTGAACATTGTGATTGGATTCCAGCTTTGCTTGCCGGAGACACTAATCCGAAAACATTAAAAAGAAGTATCTGCGCGGCAGGTCATAAAGCAATGTTTAACAAAAAAGCGTGGAAAGGTCTACCTTCGCAAAAATTCTTTTCTAAAATTGATAAACGACTCGATGGAATTATTGATAAGCTTTATTCTGAAGCTTATGCGGCAGATGAAAAAGTTGGCGGACTTTGTAAAATATGGGCAAAAAAACTCGGGCTTAAAGAAGGAACGGCTATTTCAGTCGGCGCGTTTGACGCTCATCTCGGCGCTGTCGGCAGCGGAATAAAACCGGGAGTTCTCGTTAAGATCCTCGGCACTTCAACTTGTGATATGATGGTCTTCCCGATGAAAACTAAACTTGGTTTTATTCCCGGCTTGTGCGGAATTGTTGAAGGGTCAATCATGCCGAATCATTATGGACTTGAAGCCGGACAATCAGCTGTAGGCGATATTTTTAACTGGGTTGTCAATCAGCTTGTTCCGGAAAAAACAGCAAAAAAAGCGAAAGGAAATATTCACGGTTATCTCATTAAACAAGGACTGAAAATGAAGCCGGGTTCGTCAGGCTTGCTCGCTCTCGATTGGAATAATGGGAACAGAACTGTTCTTGTAGATCAAAATCTTACAGGGCAAATTACCGGCTTGACTATCGGAACAACTGTTGAAGAGATTTATCGCGCTTATATCGAAGCAACCGCTTTCGGCGCAAGAGCGATTATTGAACGCATGGCTGAGCATGGAGTCAAAGCTAAATCCGTAGTTACCGCAGGAGGTCTTGCGGAAAAAAATCCTCTGCTTATGCAGATTTATGCTGATGTGCTGCAAGTCCCGATGAAAATTTCAAGTTCATCACAAACTTGCGCGCTTGGCTCGGCGATGTGCGGCTCGGTAGTTGGCGGAGCGCACAAAAATTTAACTTCCGCGCAGAAATCAATGTGTGATTTAAAGGACATTGTTTACAAGCCTAAAGCGGCGAATGTAAAAATTTACAATAAACTTTACGCGCTATACAAAAAGCTGCATGATGGTTTTGGAACACCAAAATTTAAAGCAAATTATT
>JAOZSF010000037.1:9311-11305 GCA_029939815.1 bacterium | reverse complement strand
AATCCACTAATCCAAATTAACATCCCCCGCCCAAAAGGGCACCCCCTTGATAAGGGGGAATTAATCCATTCATCCAGTTTCAAGCGAGATTATTATACTTGTTTTCATTTTTTTTGTCAATTTGATATAATTTTATAAATTAAATACTATTTGAGCAGGGAAGAAAGCTTACCTGTTATCTATCATTAACATTATAAAAAAGGCACTTTGATGAATTATAACGAAGAAGCAATTAAAAAACATCTGGAATGGAAAGGTAAAATCGAAATTAAAAGCAGAGTTCAACTTAATAATAAAGATGACCTGAGTATCGCCTATACTCCCGGTGTCGCAGAACCATGCCGCAGAATTCATGAAAATACCGATGACGTTTTTAAATATACACGCAAAGGAAATCTTGTTGCCATTGTTACTGACGGCACCGCTGTTCTCGGTCTCGGTGATATCGGACCGGAAGCCGGAATGCCCGTTATGGAAGGTAAAGCAATTTTATTTAAAGAGTTTGGGGATGTTGACGCGTTTCCAATTTGTCTTGCGACAAAAGATGTTGATGAAATTGTTGAAACGGTTTGTAATATTGCTCCTACATTCGGAGGAATTAATCTCGAAGATATTAGCGCGCCACGCTGCTTTGAGATAGAAGAACGCTTAATCGAAAAATTGGATATTCCCGTCTTTCATGACGACCAGCACGGAACCGCGATCGTTACTCTTGCTGCTCTTATTAACGCGAATAAAATTACCGGTAGAAAATTTGAGAATTTGAAAATCGTGATGAACGGCGCCGGTTCAGCCGGAATAGCAATCACAAAACTTCTGCAACTTGCCGGCGCGAAAAATGTTCTTCTTGTTGACAGTAAAGGGATTATTTCGAAGTCCCGCGATAATCTTAATGATATAAAAATCAAAATGCTTGAATCCACTAATCCGGAAAATTTGAACGGCGGGCTGGCAGAAGCGGTTTGTAATGCCGACATTTTTATCGGAGTTTCAAAAGCCGGACTCCTTTCGCAGGAAATGGTGAAATCAATGGCAAAAGACCCTATTATTCTTGCTATGGCAAATCCCGTTCCGGAAATTATGCCCGAGGAAGCTAAAGCCGCCGGCGCACGGATTGTCGGAACAGGCCGTTCTGATTTTCCTAATCAGGTGAATAACGTTCTCGGATTCCCGGGAATCTTTCGCGGCGCTCTTGATGTTCGCGCACGAAGAATTGATGATTCAATGAAAATCGCCGCAGCGGAAGCTTTGGCAGGATGTGTAACTGATGATGAACTTTGTGAAGAATTTATTATTCCAAATCCGTTGGATAAATCTGTGGGAAAAAAAGTCGCTGCGGCGGTTGCAAATGCAGCAATAAAAGCGGGATTGGCGAGAGTGGAATAGAATTATGAATGATGAATTATGAATGAATGTAGAATTTGCTGTCGCAAATTTTAAATATAAAAATTATTTAAATTAATTAAAAATTAATGATTAAAAATTCAAATCTTTAATTTGAATTTCACCTTAATTCATCATTCATCATTCATCATTCATCATTCTTCAATACTCATACGGTGCCCATAAACCCCAGTCCATTGCAGCTGTGCTGTCAACTTCTTCATTTTCGGCCATTAATTCATCTCTTGCGTTTTCGGCATTTTCCTCACTGACCTGTTTCTGATGTTTGAGTTTTTTGTATTCATTATACGCTTTTACATTTCCAATGTAGAGACATTTTTCGTATGAATTAGCGTATATATAATATATTTTACCATCCTTTTCATACTGAACAACTTTTTCCTGAGTTAATGATTTTAAATGAGCAAGCTTTTCAGGTGTATCCGCCGGTTTAACGGTAAAGCCCGCCGCGGAGAGCATTTGTTCTGTGCTTTCGGCAGATTTTTCTTTTAATGCCGCGCATCCGGCAACAAAAAATCCGAAAAATATAATAATAATCAATGCTGAAAAATTTAATTTTTGTTTCATTGTTTAAGTTGTTGATAGTTAGT
>JAOZSF010000037.1:8109-9211 GCA_029939815.1 bacterium | reverse complement strand
TAGTTAGTAGATTGTTAAACGGACTAAACGGACCACAGATTACGGATTTTAATACCACATCCACGGAACCCACATGTCACCCACATCCCAATCGAAAGTTTCTACACGAACATCATTTGCCGCAGCGTTATTTTCAGCATTTGCAGTTAGATTATTATTTTCGATTTGTTTTTGAATTTCCGATTTTTGATATGCCTGGTATGCTTTCTCATTACCTATAAATAAACATTTCTGATGCGCATTCGCGTAAACGTAATAATTCGTCCCGTTTTGGTCGCGTAAGATGAGTTTCCGTTGCGGTAAAGCTTTTAATTTATCAAGTTTCGCCGGTGTGTCGGCAAGTTTTTGTTTGAAGCCGCATACGGCAAGCTGATCTTCAGTTTCATATGCACCTGGCTGTTCGATTATTGCGCAGCTTGTCATTATTGAAATTAGAAATCCGCTTATCGCTAATGTGATTATATAAACTTTCATATTTTTAATTTGTTGAATTATGTAATTCCAACAAATTATACCACATAAAAAATTTAATTGCAATGAAAGACAGAAAGATTGAAAAGATCTTTTATTTTGACAGAGTCACAGGATTAATTCCCCCTTCTCAAGGGGGTGCCTTGGGCGGGGGATGTTATTATGGATATGGAGTGCAGTCATAAAGACGCGATAGCGGCATTTACTGCGTGTCCCGATTAATCGGGACAAAATGTATTTGAGAATTTGAGAATTAAATTTTGCCCACGGACTACACAGAAAACACGGAAAAATTAATTATTTTGATACTTTAAAACTTAGACACTAATAATCACGAAAATTCACTAATTTAAAAGCATAATTTATTAGTAGCGAGTTACGAGAAACAACCGTGCCGTTGGCTCGGTAAAGTCACCTTAATGACTGTGCGATAATACGCACACGTGCCTCGCGCATGCTGGGGTTATTTCATTGCAACAAAGAATAACCAATTTTCAAGTAGGGGCAACCCTTGTGGTTGCCCAATATAATTAAATATTAAAATCTTATTTTTTTAGAGCCTTAGCGTGACAATATTTATAGCGTAAGAAAAATTTTAATTTTTCATCATTAATTCATAATTCATAATTCA
>JAOZSF010000037.1:0-8009 GCA_029939815.1 bacterium | reverse complement strand
AATTCATACGGCTTCTTATTCCGATTTGCTGAGGATCATTTCTTTTCTGATATTATTAATGACATTTTTCCTGTCGATTATTCCCACGAAATTTCCGTCTTTATCTATGACAGCTATATTCTCTGCCTGTATCTGATTCATTTTGTCTAATACATCGGAAAGAGGTTCGTTATTTTCAACGGTTTCAAAGTCAAGATTCATCAGATCGCCGGCGAGAACCCATTCCCAGGTTGTTTGGTCGATTAAAACATCTTTAAGATCGTTTAGCGAAATTATTCCGACTAATTTATTTGATTTATCAGTTAACGGAATGAATGTTCTTTTACTTTGCGATAAGACATTAAAAAGTTCTTTTAATGTTGTTTCGGGCGAAATCACTGAAACATCTTTAACAATTTTATCCCCGGCTTTATATTTCTCGATGATATCCTGTTCAGTAACATTTTTATGAGTCTCTTTAGCAAAAATAACAGCAAGCTTTACTAAACTGGGACCAACAATTTGAATTAAAAAAGTTGTCGTCGCAATTGTGAAAATAACCATGTTACCGACAGATAAGCCGTCCGCAACCATTATTCCCTGAAGTTTGTAGCCCGCCATAATGGACAAACCGATTGTAACTCCACCCTGAGCGGCGAGTCCGAGTCCGGTATATTTTCTGACATTATCGCTTGCTTTGCTTATTTTTGCGCCGTAATAAGCTCCGGTCATCTTCCCGACTGTACGCAAAATAACATAAGAAATAATAATTCCCCATAGCCAAAGCGGCATTTGATTAAGCTGAATTCGCGCACCGATCAGCACAAAGAAAAATACATAAATCGGAATAGAAAGCTCTTTTATGTATTTGAATAATTCATGGCATCGTTTAGGAACGGTATTCGCAATTGTCAGACCCATCGCCATAGCAACGAGAACGACATCCAGGTCGAAATAAATCCCGACACCAACGCATAGCAGTAATGTAGCGATGGATGAAGCAATATTTTGGTCGTAAAGTTTGCTTTTATGTAAAACAAACGAAACTAAAAATCCACCTGACGTGCCAAGCAGCAATGCGGCTAATAATTCTTTTCCAACGGAAAAAAGTTCCGTTAAAATATGTACTTCTTCTCCGCCGGTGAGGATTTGTGATAATCCCGTTGCTAATGCGTAAAGAAGCATTGCTAATGCATCGTCAAGAGCGACTATGGCAATAAGTGTAGTAGTAAGTACTCCGGCGGTTCGATATTCCCATAACACGCTCATAGTCGTTGCCGGGTCAGTGGCAGAACTGATCGCGCCGATAATCACTCCGGCAGCGAGACTTATCGTCATGGAGTGAGTTACAAAATATAAAATGGCTGTAGTTGCCGCGGAAACCAGAAAAAAAGCGGTAAGACCTTCACCGAGAAGTATCGCCGCAAATTGCTTGCCGTATTTTCTGAAAGTCTTAAAACTTAATTCTCCGCCGACAAGAAAACCAATTATGCCGAGCGCAAACATGTTAAACGGTTCTAACGCGTGAATATCAGACGGTTTAACAATATTCAAACAGCTTGCCCCGATGACAAATCCGCAGATGATATATCCCAGAATTTGCGGGACTCTTAATTTTCTAATAAATAAAGCGCTGATTATACCGCCGAGAATGCCTATACCGAAAAGAATAAAAATGCCAAGATTCATTTTTCTATATATCGAATTACAAAGATTCGGATGCGCTGGTTAAAATACTATATATGTCTTTAACAGACTTTGACGCGAGGATTTGTTCGCGGGTCAAATCGCTTTTCAGCAATCCGGATATCTTTGCCAGAACTTTTATGTAATCCGTATGATTGCTCCTCCCGGCAATTATTAATATCAAGATCCTTACAGGTTTGTTATCTATGGCTTCATAATCAGTAATATCCGTCTCGTTTACCGCAATGAAAACAGAAATGTCTGAAACGCTATTCAGTCTTACGTGGGGAATGGCTATCGATAAACCTATGCCGGTACTCATCAATTTCTCACGCTCGAAAATTGCCGCAGAAAGTTCCATTCGGGAAGAAATTCCGGGAATTTCATAGCTCTTATCAATGAGAAAATTTAACATCTCATCTTTAGTCTTGAAATTCGTCATAAAAACTCTGTCAGGACGAATGAGCGACCTTATAGGAAAAGAACTCTGCACGTTTTGAGATAAATTAGGTCGTAACTTTTCATTTATCCAATTGTCGATGTCGCCACGTCTGAATCGCCATGAGTTCCCGAGTTTTCCGCCCGGTATTTTACCATTTGTAGCCCAATCAACAACGGTTCTTTCCGACACTTTCAGATATTTAGCAACTTCTTCCAAAGTCATGATAGTATCCATAATATTCTCCATAAATTTCTATAAAAAGTATATAGTTTCATAAAAACAACATTAATTTCGTATATTATACATGGGAAGGTCGGAAATGTCAAGCGGGATATAAATCTATTTGCGATGACAAAATAAAAAAATTTAAATTATTATTAGTATTAATCTTGTTGTTAAAATTCCTGATATTTGCATCAGTACTATAAATTAAAATTTTCGCCGCCAGACCTGCTAAACCATTTTAGTCGGTATGACTCCTTGACATAAAACAGCTAATTTAGCATAATATTAAATGAAATGTAAAGTTCATTGGAATTCATTTAAAATTTACTTGTGTTAATTATTGTGATAAATAACTTCTTACGATTCTTCTTCTCTTTACATTTTTAACTGCTCTTTTCTTTTAATTTTTTATGAAAACTAAAACCGACTGCATTCCGTGTGTATTTAAACAATCACTCGCAACAATTCGTCACATTACCAGAGACGATCAAATAATTGAGCGGGTGATGAGAAAAATTGCCGGCGCGTACAGTAAAAAATCGCTGCAGACAACTCCGGCATATTATTCCCAGACAGCTTATGATATTATTTCAAAAGAAACAGGTGTCGAAGACCCTTTCTTAGATGAAAAAAAGAAATTTAATGAACTTGTTATTTCAATGATTCCTGATTGCTATGTTGAATTGGAAAAATCAAATGATACTTTGACTACAGGCGCTCATCTCGCAGTCGCGGGAAATATAATTGATCTCGGAATCGGCGGTGAACTCGATATTCACGGCACACTTTCTTCCGCGCTGAAAATTCCTTTCGCTATAAATCATATTGAAAGACTGCGCGAAGACCTTGCAAAATATTCATCATTGTTTTACATTGGAGATAATGCAGGTGAGATTGTTTTTGACCGATTATTTATAGAAATCCTGAAAAAATTATACCCGCATCTGAATATAGTTTTTTCCGTGAAATCAAAACCAATTATTAATGACGCAACTATGGACGATGCTCTCGCTGTCGGAATGACCGAGGTGTGTAAAGTAATTGAAACCGGCGGAAATTATATCGGCGCGCCGTTAGATAAAGTTGGAAAAATTTTTCTAAAAGAGTATAATTCCGCTGAAATAATTATCGCAAAAGGGCACGGGAACTTTGAAACACTTAACGAAGAAACAGAGAAAAACATTTATTTTATTCTTAAAGCCAAATGCGAAATGGTTGCAAATGAATTAGGCGTTTCTATAGGGGACTCCGTACTTAAACATTATTAAATTAACCTCTTAAATAATAAGAAAATGAAAAAAACAATCTTTATAATTACGCTAATTTTAAGCTTTAGCGTATCAGCAGAAATAAATAATAAATCAGTCTCACTTGAAAAATTTAAAGGTTCAGTTGTAGTCCTGTACTTTTTCGGCGATGATATGGATAAATGGAATAAACCCATTACTGAACTTAACAAGTTACAAGAAAAGTTCAAAGAAAAAAACGTTAAAGTTGGCGCGATAACACCCAAAAGCATGGAAAATATAAAATCCTTCACTAAAAGTATTGACTTTCTAATGTTCGCGAAAAGTATCGACTTTACCGTTGTCGCAGAAAGCGATACCGCAAAAAAATATAAAATAAAACCGCCGTATGTTTATGTCATCTCACCTGAAGGTAAAATTTATTATAAAAGCACATCACTCGATAATGTAGATGGTAAAATTGAAAAACTTATCGCCGGTTCAAATGAAATTCATTCAGACGGCACAAATGTTCATAGTGCGAAAATAGACGGCAAAGTTATGGAATACAAGAATACAACACCAAAACTTAATTATGATGACAGTGATGGAATTCCGCATCCGGGAATTACAATAGGAAACACTATGCCCAAAAAAGAAAAAAAGAAAAAAAGCGAGGGAATTCCGGGACAGACAATTAAACAATATGATGTAACACCGGGAATTATAAACAGACGAGAACCGCCGAAAAAAAGAAACACGCTTAAAAATGATAATTAGATTAAATATCTTGACAAAAAAACGGTAAAAGTGCATAATAGTTAAGCTTTAACTTGTAAAACTTTAATAATCATCAAAACATGGAATGCAAAATGAAAACTTATACGCTCTTCGTTCTTTTAATGCTTACGCTTGTGCTTAATGCTGCAGCTCCTCCCAAAAATGTTAAGGGGGCTGAAGATAACCTTTCGAAAGCGAAAGGACAGATGATTTCACTCGATAAATTTAAAGGGTCAGTTCTGGTTTTATACTTTTTCGGCGATGATATGGATAAATGGGATCGGCCGATTGCTGAGCTTAACCGTTTGAAAGAAAAATTTAAAAATAAAAAAGTTAAGATTGGCGCCCTGACATCTAAAACGCCGGAACAAATCGATGAATATATGAAAACAATAGATTTTATTGTTTTTGCGAAAAGTATCGACTTTGCCGTTGTTACTGATAGCGATTCAGCAAAAAAATACAAAGTCAAGCCGCCCTATGCTTACGTTATCGCGCCGGACGGAGTTATATATTGGAAAGGCAAATCTCTTAAAGATATTAGCGATAAAATAAATGAAATTCTTAACAATCAGGCAGATATTCAAACTAAAGGCACAAATGTTTACAATACGAAACTTGAAGGTGAAGTAACTCATTTTAAAAATACTACTCCTAAGTTGAATGTGGATGATAGTCAGGGATTTACCGATCCGGGAGTGCCGGAAGGAACTACTTTCTATAAAGAAAATCAACCCGCAAAAGTTACTCCCGCCACCGAAGCGGATGAACTGAACGAAGATACACGGGACCGGATTCCTAATCAAAGAATTGAAGAATACGAAGGAACACCCGGAATTAAGGAAACAGAGAGAGAGTATGAAGAAAGAAGTGTTATGTCACCAAACGATGATTAAATTTAATTATTAAAATATGGAGATTGTTATGTTTAGTAAAATAATGAAATACAGTATATCAATGCTTGTCTTGTCATGTACCATTTTTACAGGTTGTTCAGCTTATGAAAGAGCGAGGCCGATAGCGGTGAAACCGCCGGTAAAGCCGATTAAAATAGGCGTCACTCCGGAAAGTCCGCCTTATATCTTTAAAAAAGACGGCAGAACGGTTGGTATCGAAGCCGATTTTGCAAAAGAGTTGGCAAACAAAATAGACAGACCAATGAGAATCGTTGAAATGCCGTGGAATAAATTAATTCCTGCCCTCTTAGACAAAAAAATAGATATTATTATGTCTGGTATGTCTATCACAAAGGCACGGAAGTTAAGCGTTAGTTTTACTAAACCATATATGACTAACGGACTCATGACCTTAATGCGCACATCCGATTCACAAATTTATACATCACCTGAAAAAATCTATAATACATCGAGAACTATCGGTGTAGTTAAGGGAACAACAGCAGATGTCTTCGTGCAAAGAAAATGCCCCAAAGCGACAATCGGAACCTATATTAGAACCGAAGACGCGATAAGAGCGTTGAAGCGCCAGGGCATCGCTCTTTATATTGACGATGGTCCCGTTATCGCTTGGCTGTTCGCTCAAAATGATTCGAAACTTTCCGCACTTTTTGTTCCGCTGACTGAAGAATATACCGCATGGGCTATTCGCCCGGGCAATGAGAAGTTAATTAACAGGTTAAATATTATACTATCTGAATGGGAAAAAGACGGAACCGTACATCGGATTCTAAAAAAATGGCTGCCGTATATTGATTAAACACCTTGCAAAAATACGACTGATAAAATATAATATATTAATTATATTTCGTTTCACCTAAACTAAAAAATACTTATGTTAACTTATGTTAAACAGATTTTACTAACAGTAATATTATTATTTACTTTAAATATAATCGCTGAAACCAATTCGGCTGAGTCAATAAATGCGGCCGGCTATAATGTTGCAAAATCAATGGATACAATTTCAACTAACGCCGCCAATCCATCAGAAGAAAAAAGCATAGATGAAGTTCTGGCGGATGCGAAATCCGACCTTCTCTACACTAATTATTCCGGCGCTTACAATAACAATAACGGGTTGCAGCAGTATCAGCAATCTATTATGTCAACACTTACTTCAACTGTATTATCTATTTATCAGGACACCGGAACAATCGCAAAAATCACCGGAACAACTGCTACAAGAATCCAGTCAAATGTTTATATTACTTTGCGTGAATGTATTTCGCAAGGGCTAGAAAAAAATCTCGGACTTACTATCGATAGATATAATCCCGCAATGGAATGGGAAGGAATCAGACTCGAAAGAAGCGTGTTTGATCCGCAATTCTATGGTGTATATCAATGGTCAGGTTCAAAAAATCCCCGCCTTTATGAAAAATATTTTATTACAGGCGATAAAAGACTCGTTGTAGGAAGCCAAACCAAAGGACAATCAGGATTCGAAGGGAATATTAGCGGTAAATTTATTACAGGCTTGAAGTATTCTATCGGCATGGGACAGGATAGAATGTACCAGGACCCCGGCGGCGTGGATGGCTGGAAAGCTCAATATTCAACTCATGTTGCCGGAAGTATTGAGGTACCAATACTTAAAAATTTCGGTATAGGTGTTAATTTGGCTCCAATGCGGATACAGCACAATAATTGGCGCATTTCAAGACAGCAGCTGGAAGAAAATGTTCAGAACCTTGTAACAGATATTGTTAATTCTTACTGGACATTATATTTTATCCGCGAAGATGCTAATGCAAAGGAATACACATTACGTCTCGCTCTGGAACTCTTGAAAATTAATACCGCAAAAGTTAAAGTGGGTATGGCCGCTCCAATTGAGATTACACAGGCGAAAGCTAAAATAGCGCTCCAGGAAGAACAACTCATCGTCGCTCAAAACAATATTCTGAACGCTGAAGACAGATTGAGACAAATCATAAATTTCGATATGGATGACTTACTGAGATCAAAAGCTTTGAGACCTATCGAATATCATCTCACGCCGGCTGAAAAACCAAGCATTGTTGACGTTTCGTTCGATGAAGTCAGCTGCATCAGCCAGGCAATTAAATACAGACAATCTCTAAAAATTGCCGGATTGCAATATAGAAATGCAAATGAAAGCATTAAAATCGCAAAAAATAATTTGCTGCCGGAATTTAATGTTAAAGCAGGACTGGGATATGACGGCCTTGGCGGTAATTACGGTAACGCTTATGATGACCAGTACACAGGCAGACATCCCGACTGGTCAGTTGGGCTCGAAGTGTCTTTCCCTTTGTTTTATAATGAACCTGTCGCTACATACAGGAGAGCAAAATATAATAAAAAGCAAGCTAAATTAACTATCCAGCAGGAAAAGCAACGCGTTGCTATCGAAGTTCGGACAGCATTGCGTAACGTTATAACCGATAGAAAAAGAATCCAGGCAACACGTGAAGGAACTAAAGAAGCTCAGGAACAGTTGCGCGCTGAACAGGAAAAATTCAATGTCGGGCAATCTACCACATTCCTTGTTTTGCAGTATCAGGATGACCTTGCAACCGCTTTGAGCAGCGAAATAAGAGCCCTCGCTGACTGGAGAATTTCTCTTGCTGAATTGTACAGAGTTACCGCGCAAACACTCCCGGCTCAAAATATTAAAATTGACGATTTTTATCAAATCCCTAATCAGGGTAATCCGGGAATATCAGGTTGGATTTGGTCGGAAGGTCC
>JAOZSF010000365.1 GCA_029939815.1 bacterium | reverse complement strand
TATCTAACAACTTTTTCTTCTGATAAAAGCAAGAACAGTTAGAATTATTAAACCGAACGCTGCCGGCTCCGGCGTAAGTCCGGTGATTATTACATCATTGCCAACTATTGCCGGATTATCAGGTCCTATAATTGATGGGTTTTGCGAGTAATCCAAATATATCGAATTTGCGTTCCCGCTAATGCTTGTCGCAGAAAATAATGTGTTTGTGTAATAAGGATCTGTTACTCCTGTTGTCTTTATCACGTTCACCGTTACGCTGTTCGCCGTTGCCGGCAACGTGAGCGCGCCGCAATTTACAGAGTCCGCTTCATGCAGCATTGTATCTCCAAATTCCCAGTCGTACAAACTTCCAGCCTGCATTTCAAGATTACCGGTAGTTAGCGTGTCGATGCTGTTACCCGGCGAAAGTTTGCCGTTGGATTTTACGAGAGTATTCGCGACTGCGCCGGAGCCGCCGAGCTTGCCGCCGGTATCAATCGTCAGGGTCGCGCCGCCGGATGCAGTACCGTTAGCGATTAACGTTGCATTTTCAACTGTCATCGGATAATTGAAAGCACAGCTTCCTTCGACAGAGATTTTCCCGCCGGCAAGTTTTACAATTCCGTTTTCGCCAAGGGTCATTGTTCCGCTCACACCTATTTCAGCGTTTGCGCCACCACGAACTTCAATATAATCGCCACCACTTGTTCCGGGAGCAAAATACAAGCTTGAAACGCGCTGTGTATAACTGTTCATATCGAGATAGATATTAAAATCTTCCGAACTCCACTCGTGGTCTCTGATGATTAAACCTGTGTTCGGAAATCTCTGATGTCCGTTAATTTCAAAAGTAGTAGAACAGGCGAACGCGCTGAGATATGTGTTGCCGCTATAAGTGTTTTGCGCGTTGATGTAGAAAGATTTTGTATGGGCCGAACCGGCAGCTTGCCCAATCATTTCGAGGTCGCCTGTGCCTGAAACGGCGCCGTTCATAACTATGTATCCGCCATTACCCCAGTTGAAAATTCTTGACGATTGATTTAATGCTATCGCGCCGTTATTCGTTACATTAACATTGTCGTTTTCAATGCAAAGCGCGTTGCCGCCATTGAAAGTGAGGGGTGCATCCAATGTATAAGTCTCTAAAGCGGAAAATCGGATTTTTCCTCCGGATTTTACTTCAATAGATTTAGGAGCAAAAGTTTTAAGCGGTGTTGCCGGCTCAATTATTGCATTATCCATAACAACAATATCCGCGTTTTGTAAAACTCCGTCAACTTTTGCATCAATAGATCCTTCAGCAGCGATAACGGTACCGCTAATATTGTTTGCCGCCCAGAATTGCAAATTATCGTTTCCGATTTTAACAAAACCGTTTTTCCCTTCAAGAGGAGAAGCATAAGTCGCCCCCCATAGTCCATCGCCACCCACATCAAAAATCGGTTTTCGGTCGCCTTTGTCAAGCGTGAGCGCGCCGCCGCCGCCTTCAATTGCCCAGCGGTTATTTCCGCTCGGGTCGGACATACAAATGTTTCCGACAGTATGGTCGCTGTTCATTGAAATAAATCTGTCGGCAGAAATATCATTTGTGAAAAATGCGGTTTTACTAATCGCATCAGGTATATTTCCGCCGAGCCAGTTGCCGGATGTTTCCCAACTTCCGTTCTCGTCAACGTTCCATGCGTCAGCGTCAAGGTTTTTGTCAATGGCGAGGAAATTATCGGGACTGATCGCCGAATTAGAGATTCTGATTTCATCAATTTTCCCGTCAAAATGGTCAAGCATATTTCCAACCCACATTCCTCTGCCGACAGTCCAAGTATGCGCCCATTGCCCGAGCGAAATTCCCTCCGAAACTGTTACGGAATTTTTTAAAACATAAGAATAGTCATTTTTTTCTTTAAGGTAAATTTTTAACACGCTGCCATTAAAAGTTACGGCAAGATTATACCATTTGCCAAGTTCTATCACTTCATTATTTTGCAAAGAAAAAGCGTTAGTAGCATTATCAAAACCAAAAACTTCTAACCAATGATTGTCATCTCTTAATTTAATGCAAAAAGCTGTTCCGTCATGCGTAGCAACCGGTTTACCATCTTTACCAATCAATACTTGCCAAGCATAAGAATCAGCTTTAAACGAGCATTCGATAGTCCAACCGACATCGAACATATAAGTTTCAATCATTTTTGCGCCTGTGTGCGCGCCGTAAGTTCCGATTCCATTGTTTGGAATAAAATCAAGAGCCATAGTATTTTCTAAATCATTTTGCAAAGTGTAAGCGTAAGGCAAGTCGTTAATCGCAGTAGGTCTCCACGCACTATTAGAAGAAGAAAGATGATTGCCGTTACCGGAAGAATCGACATAGAAATTATCAAATTCCGCTCCGTGTTTTTGTCCGTTTACACCATTTTCAAACCGCCAGAAAGCAATTGTATCTGCAGAAACATCCTGAACTTTCACATCGCTGAAGACCGCGCCGCCAAATCGGTCTGCATTTCGGGCTGAATAGCCAAGACCTATGTAACAACTCTTACTCATCGAAATGTCTGTGCTGCCGACGAACGTCCACGTTTCTCCGTCCGGCGACCAGTAGCCGGCGAAAGTGTTTCCTATGCGTGTTAATTTAATGTAAGACGGGAACATTTTATACCTGTCAATTGTCGAAATTCCTGTGCCCGCGCCGGTAAACGACCGCCAAATAAACTGAGCGCTGTTTGTATTATTTGCGTCCATTTTTGTTAAGGCAATAAAAGCCATAGGCGAATTAGAACTAAGATTTTCGCGAATCATTACACATGCCTTTGTCCAATAACTTGCCGGGTCTGACATTTCTACTTTTGCAATTATTTCTTTATCGGAATCAATTTGCTGATAGACAAAATGCCCTTCGTCGCCTGTAAGCCAAAAATCAGCTCCACTGCCGTTTATTGTTATAAATCCTTCTGTAAAATCAGCTCTGCCTTCGTATTTTACATCGCCAAGATCTGTTTCCTGCCACG
>JAOZSF010000364.1 GCA_029939815.1 bacterium | reverse complement strand
CGTAAATTATTTTGTCGATAGGATTTTGCTCAGTGCGACTTTCACACTTTCGCCTTTAAGCACAAGCAGCACATAACAACCACAAATATAATTCCCGGCTCGGGAATATATTCCTCATTAGAAAAAGCGAACCAATTCCATCCGCCATTATCCGGAGTTGTGGAAATTGAAAAGATGCCGTTTTCGGGCGCGATGTATTTATATTTCAGAAGTTGACCATTATTAACATCAAATTCATTTTGGTCGATTGTGAAGATTGTTGAGTTATCACTTGTCGCGAAAAAGTTTTTTCTTGCGCCGGTATTTTCAAAGCCAAAACTGTATAGAGTAAATAAATATTCTTTGCCGGAATTCAAACCGGTTAATGTTAACGATGCGCAGTCACTATCCGCAGCAGAATACATCAAATTACTTACAAGTGTCACGCTTTTTTGAGAAATATTCGGATTTTTATTGAAGGGTGGAGAATAAACATCAATCGGTCCGGTTAACGGATTTCCGCTTGCAGTTTTGATTTCCCAATTATCACCGGAGAGAGTCGCGCCAACACCGGTAAAAGTAACGTTATTTATCTGCACATCGTCGTTGTCACCGAGATTTACTGTATGAGTATAATTTTTATAATTTGCGATTTCTGAATTTGAGTCATTCGACCACTGTGAAGTTTTAAATTCGTTAGTTGGTATTTTAATTTCAAGATTATCAAGATTTGCTTTTGTGGGATTTAAAGTAATGAAATTTATATAATTATTAGTGAATCCACCGGAAAAATTATAAATATATCTGTCTGCGCCTGAGCCGACAAGTCCACCTGAAAGCGGGTAAGGTTTACCGTTAATAAACATTGCTATTTTTGCGTTTCCTGATCCTGAAAAATCATTTTGAGAAACTGTGAATTTTATTTTTAATGTCGGGTTATTTATAAACTCAAGTTCTGAAAAGTAAAAATCTCCGGTATGAATATTATTAGCATAAACGTGATACCAACCATGTTCATAAAAAACCAGTTCAAAACCATGCGCGCTGCCTTCATGCGGAATTTTGAAAGCTCCGTCAGTACCAAAAGCTATTAAATCCCATTGCTGAGTATTCCCGGAAGGAATTCTTGTTAAATCATATTGAAGAATAAATTTTCCCGATTCATTAAAATTGTTCACGGGTGAAAGATAAGCCGGAGCGGCACTGCCGTCCATGTGGCATTTACCCGCATTCGGTCCTGAAATAGTTACTGTTGAAGGTCCATTTGCTGTATGATAAACCGAGGGGGCGGCGTTACCCGACTGTCTGCCCGCGATATTATATTGGTGATTCACATCTCCGCTGCTTATAACACTGAATCTGTCTTTAAAAATCTTTGCCGTCAGCGTGGCGGCGGAGAGAGTAAAAGAAGTAGGTTCAAGCGACCAGTCACTCCAAACTCCCGCGCTGTTTTTGTAGCGGACACGCCAGTAATATGTGCCTGCCGGAACAGCATTTGCCGGAGGAGAAAAAGAATCTGTCGGAATAGTTTCACCGCTATCGTAAGTTATTACAGAAAAACTGCTGTTTGGAGAAATCTGCCATTGGCTCGAAGTAAAAGAATAACCGAGCGCGCTTTTAAAAGGTGTCGCGGAAAAAGTTGCCGGTGCGGTAACGGCAGCATAATTAGTCGGGAAAATATTTTCCGGCGCGTCAACATTTCCAACAAAAGGCGCTCCGTCATTATATTTAAAAATGTCGGCTTCGCCACCGTTTATTTCAAGAGTAATGTGATATTTATTGTCACCGTCACTTATTAAATTTACAACTTCAGGTTTTCCGGTCGCGCGGCTTAATCGGATAAGCGAATTAATTCCGCTTGTACCAAAATCGAAATTCAGAGTGATTTGCTGCATAACGCCTGCCGGTGAAGCGTCAACATCGGTCAGTCCGTTCATAATCATAAAATAAAGTTCGTTATTATAATCGGGTCCGTCAAAGCTTTCGTGAAGCGGATTAAAATAACCGATATAAACATCGCCGCGTAATCCGTCATTGTATGAGCCGGGATTATTTGCGCTTATGCTTGTCATATAAGGGTCAGCGCCGGAATGCCATTCAGCGCAGTAACCGGGAACGGGGTTGTCATGGTTACCGAGCCAGTTATGGTATTCACCCGGTTTTACCCAGACATAATTAATTGACTCACCCGAACGGGAAATAAGCCGTTCGAGCGCAGGCGTGATCTTTTTAATTCTCTTGTTGTTCGCGGCGGCTCTGCCAAACCATTTGTTAGTAGTTTGGTCGCCATCACCGTCAAAAATCTGTGGAACGAGGTCATCCACTCCCGGATTCGGGTCATTATAAAAAAATCCGATTGTAAATTTATATCCAAAAACAAGCGGCGCATATTGACAGGCAGAAAGTTCCGTCAGTCCAATGTTTCGATTTCCTTCATGGATAAAGCATTGATAGTAGCACGAAGAAGGAATAGGCCTGTTTCCCGTTCCGTCATTTCCGTACAAACCGAGTAATCTGTATTTTCCGAGGGCTTCATACCATTTTGGTTGACTGCCGCCTTTAATTCCCTCACCGTCTTTATATTCATAAGCAAACATATTTACCATATCAGGTTTTGCGATTGATTGATAGTTTTGATGTGTTGCGATACTTGCACCATCAAGCCCGTGCTGTGAAGTGTATCGAATAATGTCCGGATAACTTGTTTTCCAGATATCAAAGGTCATTTTCATAATATTTACAACATTTGCATCGCCGAGGTCTCTTTCATCCCCTGCCTGAAGAGAAACAAGATTTTCAAGATAAGGCAATTCATGTGCCTGTAAATATGGATTAGTAGCGACGCAGCCGTCCCACCACATCCATCTTGCCCAAGGAATTCCTGGTGCCGGTCCAAGTGTAGCGGGGTTCCCCCATTCATGCAGATTAGGTGTAATATAATTCGATTCCGCCCATCTTGCGGCGCTCCAAGACTGCCCGGCAGGATATGCCCCCGGAAAGACAAG
>JAOZSF010000363.1 GCA_029939815.1 bacterium | reverse complement strand
TATTTGGATGCAAACTCAAATGCTTGGAAGACGTGGTGGACAGGTTCAGTATGGACCAATATTCCCAATGGTGTAGGAGGATATATTTCCGTTGGCGCAGGCGACCGAAACGGAGATAACGGTTTTGCCCAGTCTTTTGCCAGCGGACCTGTACCGGGCACTGATTACATTTATAATGATACACCTTATTCAGCCGGAGCCATGGTGTATATTGATATGGATTTTAGTTGTGAAACTGACAACAGCCATACTTGGGGATTAACAACGGATAGAGTCGATTTAAACTGGCAGGTAAGTTATAACACTGCAATTGAAGGTAACTTTACTGCAATTGCAGGTTGGGGAAATAATACTTGTTTCGTAAGCGGAACAGGCGGAACATTCCAGATAAATTGGGATGGTTCTATATCAAACGGTATCGCAGATGTCATGTATTCTGCTCTTGCAACAGGCGAATATGGTGGAAATGATCCGGACACAGGCGCCAGATTTTTTGGTATAAATCCGGTTCCGGAGCCCGGATTGTTAATTGGCGGCGCTGTGTTTATTTTGATGGCTATTTGCAGACGCAAATAAAATGAAAAGAAGAAAAGTTGGAGTTGAAATTTAGTATGGGCGAACTCTTGCCACAAGGCTTTAAATCCTTTAATTTGTTGCTTTGCGGCAGAGTTTCGTTCCGCTAAATTGTATTTAACAATTAATTTGGAAAAATTATGAAAGTTTTAAATAAAATCCCCCTCTCCCCCTTTATAAAAGGGGGAATTATTGCTGCTTTCGCAATGATATTTTGTGCATCGCAAAAAATATCGGCGGATACTATCGCTTACTGGCGGTTTGAAGAAGGAACCGCAGGAGTAACTCATGACGGTGATAATGACGATTTCTATGTTGATTCAACCGCTAATGCCAATCACATGTCAACAACGAGTTCAGGAACACGACCGGTGGCTTCTGCCGATGTTCCGTTTTCAACAGTACCGGCAACAGGTCTTACAAACACACTTTCACTTGATTTCGGAAATTGGGCAAGTTTTCTTGAAACGGTTGGCGGTAAAATGGTAGATTCATACGATTTTACCAAAGGCTGGACAATTGAAGCATCTGTAAAACTTCACAGCATACCCGGAAACTGGCGGGGAATAATTAGCAAAGGCGGAAATTTCGCCAACTGGCCGGCTTATTATCTTATGGTTAATGGCGGTGATTCTGTCTTTCAGACCGGTCCCGAAACCGATGCAACTAATTTATGGTGGTGTGACGGTCGTCCTACACCCGTCGGTTATGGCGCAGGAGCAACAACTCCGCAAACCGGAGAATGGTACAACCTTGCAATAACTTTTGATACCAATACGCTTAATTTAACTCTTTATATTAAAGAAGAAACAGATGTGAATTACGAATGGGAAGCCACAAGAAGCAATGCAACGGATGGCATTTCTCTTTTTTGGGACGAACCATGGGTAATCGGCACAATGTTTTACTGGGGCAATCCTGAATCTTCAACTTGTTTAGACGGTATAATTGACGAAGTCAGAATAAGTGATGAGCCGTTGAACCCTACGCAATTTTTAGGTTATGCTGAAGTTCTTACTCCGCAGCCGCCTGTTATAAAAAATGTTGAATATTCTCCATATCCGGAACCTACGGAAAAAGATACAGTAGAAATCTCCGCGAGAATTACTACCGCGAACTCTACAATTACAAACGCAACTTATGAATACAGCACTAACGGCATAGATTATTTCGGTCCATTCGATTTATTAACAAATGCGGTGCCGAATATATACGTCGCCAACATAATCAGCCAGATTCCATACACAGTCGTTTCATTTAAGATGCGAGCGGTGAATGGTGCAGGACAATCTACAACTACCGATGTTTCGACTTACACAGTTTACGAAGATATTCCATGGCAAACAGTAATAGTTTCCAGCGATTCAATGAGCGATTCATTCAGCATACCAACAATGGAATTATCGCCTAATGGGCTTGCGGGATTTGTCTATAAATCCGCCTCCAACAGCAATGCTTATTATGCAGAAGAATCTTCTCTTGGCGTTATTAAAACTCCGGTAGCTATTTCTGCCGATTCGGAAGGTTTTGCTACAGATATGGTTTTTGGAACTAACGGTAACCCGCGCGTGATTCTCAGCGCTGATTTCAATGAAGGCGGGCTTACTTATGTTCAACGCACAAATGGAGCTTGGACAACGCCGATGATAATCCTAACAAATTTTTTCGATGAATATCATGGTGTAATTTCTATCGTTCCCAACCAAAAACAAAGCGTGCTTTGGTATCAGGACGATGGTTCGGTAGGAGAATTAATAGATATTTCCGCTTCCGGCGATTTCTTTTCTTCCGTGGAAGTAAGCGGAAGTGACTGGGAAGTTTCTTCTAATTATCGCCGACCTTTCGGAATGATTGGGGGCACAGACGGCAAACGCAGAATAGCACTTTCGTATCATGATGCTTTTATGAAAGACAAGCTGCGTCTCGGAACTGAAACGGCTCCCGATTCCGGAAGCTTTGATTGGGATGTAATAACAACAAATCTCAATTATTCGCATATATTAGGTTTTACTCTCGATGACAATAATTATGCTTACATAGTTGTTCGCGACTATGTAGATTATCTAACCGGCGGAGAAGCGGCAGCAGTTTTTGAAAATTCCGGCGGGGCATGGGAAAAACATGTTCTTGATAAAGCGGGCGACTGGCTGTCGTGTGGTGTGGCTGTTAATCCTGCCGATGGAACAGCGTGGGTGGCGCAAAATTCCGGCGATCTTTCCAATCCTATTTTATATTTGTGGAGCAACAGGTCGGGAATCTGGAAAAAAGAACATTCTATCACTAACGGTCCCTTTGTAGATACAGTAGCAGGATTTGGATTTAATGAATTCGGCACAATGAAAATAGCGTTTAAACCCGGATGGGGCAGTTCTGATTTGGTTTATATGTACAGCACAAAATTCGGCGTACCGGAACC
>JAOZSF010000362.1 GCA_029939815.1 bacterium | reverse complement strand
CAATTATCCAATTATCCAATTATCCAATTATCCAATTATCCAATTATCCAATTATATGCCGATGTTGTTAAGCATATTAATAATGTCTCTTAATGTTGCTGTAAGGTCAGGATGAGTTTCTTCAAAATGTTCAACCGCGTCAGCGAGAGTTGCTTCTGTTTCTGAATGTTTAGCATCATCGATCAGACTCTGAGTTTTTTCTTTAACTGATTCGAGTACATTTAAAGTTTTATCGTCAATAGAAACAGCTTCAACTTCCTTCAATTGTTCAGATAATTTAAAGAGGGTTTTTTTGAATTGATTTTCGGGAGTAATTTCTTTCATTATGGATAGCCGGATTAATGGATTAATGGATTATTGGATTATTGCGTGACCGGCGCATGCCGGTTCCCCAGTGTCTTAAATCTTTGTAAAAGCCGAATACAGATGACTAAACATCAGAGATTTTTTTAACAGATTTTTTTGGTGGTCGGCCGTCCCAGATTGCTTTTGTAGGACATACAGCGACACATTTTCCGCATAAGATACATTTCTCGGTATCAACGATTGCGAAATTATTCTCAATTTTAATAGCATCGACCGGACATTCTTTAACGCATTTTGTGCAGGCGATACAAGCGACTTTACAAGCCTTTCTCGCAACGGCGCCTTTATCCTGTGAAGAACACAAAACGAGCACGCGTTTAGATTTAGGTCTCATATTGATAATATTTTTAGGGCAGATCTGCACACATTTACCACACGCCGTACATTTTTCTTCAATAATAACAGGAATTTCTCCCGGTTGCCATGTGATTGCGTCAAACTGGCAAACATCCATACAATCGCCCATCATGAGGCACGCGTTTTTACACGCGTTAGGACCTTTGTTTATGAGAGCAGCAAGAGCGCAGGATTGAACGCCGGAATAATTAGAATCTTTGACGGCGTCTTTTGCGCCGGCGCATTTAATAAAAGCTGTTTTAGGTTCTGCGGCGGTAACTTCCACGCCAAGTATTTCAGCAATTTTATCAACGGTTTCCGAACCGCCCGGAGAGCATAAATTTGGTTCCGCGTCACCTGAAGCAACGGCGGAAGCGTAGCCTGAGCAGCCCGGGTAGCCGCATGCGCCGCAATTAGCGCCCGGCAGGACATTTATTAAAGCTTCCACTTTAGGATTAACTTCAACAGCGAATTTTTTTGAGGCATAGGCAAGTCCGGCACCGAAAGCGATACCGAGCGCGCCCATACAAATTAAAGGGAAGAGCCACATAATGTATAAAATATTCTTAAATTAAATTATAATAAATTACTTTTGTAATTTTATCAAAAGAGGATATAAGAGTCAACATTCAAAAAATAAGTATAGGAAAAATGAATTAAGAATTTATGTTTGTCATTGACAAAAAGGGTAGTTTTAGTTATAGTTTTCTAATCAAAAAAGATAAAATTCATCAATCTTATTGTTGAAAAAGATAAATAAGTTATGCACAAATTTGCAGTGTTTTTATTTTTAGTTGCCGCTGCGCTGGGATACGCGCTGTTTTCATTTTACGGCGCCTATTCGGTATGCTATGAAGCAAATACCCGGGTTCAGTCCTCCTTTTCGGAATTATCCGAGCAGAGTAAGGAGCTGGCATCGTTATCAGTCAAAACAGGAGCTTTCGCTTTGAAATATTTACCGAACGGCAGAACAATTGTGAATCAAATGGAAACAGCGGCCAAGCGGGTGCGATTACCTGAATCAGTAAGTGATCTAGCGGATTCCTGCGGCAGATTATACTCATCGATGAAAAAGATAATAGTCTTGCTGAATGACGATATAAAAGCCCAAAAGGATTATCGACTTCAAGACACAAAACTGCAATTCAATAAAATAAGCCGGGACTTAGCGTTGACCGGAAGAAAATATAATCGTGCCGCGAAGAAGTATAATGAAACTTTACAAAAGCCGATGCCGCAATTCTGGAGTTTTTTGTTTGACACGGAACCCGCACAACTTTTTAAAGCAAAGAAGTAGCAATTGTGAAAAAAAAAGATCTCGCAAAACCTATCCACTCGTTCAAATTTGTTGTTACTGAAGACGACCTGCCATCTCGGGCAGACAAATTTCTTGCAAAAAAAATGCCATGGCGCTCTCGCACTTTTTTTCAAAAAATGATTGATTCCGGTGAAGTAGCAGCCAACGGAAAAAAATGCCGCAGAGGGAAATATTTATCCGTTGGCGAAACAGTTACTGTTGACGTCAGCAACTATCAACAGGAATTTACTCCGTCAAATTCTATTTCTATTGATAAAATTTACGAAGATGATGATGTTCTTGTCGTTAATAAAACGCCGGGAGTTATTGTTCATCCGGCAGGCAGACATTTGTATAACACTTTAATGAATACGGTTCATTCCGAATACGCTGAATCAGATTATCGTCCCCGGCTGGTGCACCGGCTTGATAAAGACACCAGCGGAGTGCTTGTACTTGCCAAAAATGAAGTTGCGAGAAGTGAGCTTGCGCGTCAGATTGAAAACCGGCTTGTTACCAAAAATTATCTTGCTCTTGCTCATGGAGTTTTTAGCAACAGAGCCGGAGAAATAGAATTACCGATCGGGCAGGGGAATTATTCACACATTCGTTTAAAGCAGGAAATTTCCGAAGAAGGGCTTTATGCAAAATCTATTTATGAGGTTTTAGCTTCTGCGCCTTGCGTTCGTGGTTTTCCAACCGGTTTATCGTTTGTTAAAGTAAGATTAATAACAGGTCGAACACATCAAATCCGCTTGCATTTAAGCGGAATCGGTCATCCTATTATTGCAGATAAATTATATGGTCGCGAAGATAAATGCTGTTTAGAAGACATTAAAATAGAAACTCAATTGCTGCACGCGTGGAAATTCGGCTGCCGACATCCTGCGACAGGAAAAGAGATAGAATTTATCGCGCCCCTGCCGCAGGAATTCAGCGATTGTGTCAGGAAATTATTCAACCCGCTTTTTAGATGTTCCGACGTTTGAAAATAATCCATAACTCCA
>JAOZSF010000036.1:9299-11412 GCA_029939815.1 bacterium | reverse complement strand
ATTCCTCCCTAAACTCTTTCAATTTTTGCTCCAATCGCGTTAAGCCGCAGGTCGAGATTTTCGTATCCCCGGTCAATCATATAAATATTATCAATAACACTTGTTCCTTCCGCACACATTGCGGCTATAAGTAAAGCGACACCGGCGCGAATATCCGGGCTTGTAACATGTTCTGCGTGAAGTTTTGCGGGTCCGACAACCATAGCGCGATGCGGATCGCAAAGAACAATTCTTGCGCCCATACCGCGTAATCTGTCAACGAAGAACAATCTGCTTTCAAAAAGTTTTTCGTGAAGAAGAATTGTCCCGTCACACTGCGTTGCAGTAATGAGCAGGATACTTAAAATATCCGCCGGCAGTCCCGGCCACGTTGCGCTTTCAAGTTTAGGAATAGCGCCGAGATAATCATTAATTATTTTTTTAGATTGTTTCGAGTTAACAACTATTTTATCGCCATGCCATTCAAGTTCCACGCCGAGTTTAGCGTAAGCTTTTTCAATCATCCGCATAGGCGGTCGCAAAACATTTTCAATTGTAATATCACTTGATGTTGCCGCGGCAAGCCCGATAAAGCTTCCCGCTTCGATATAATCGGATTGAATCGCGTGATTAGCGTTGCCTAGTTCAGGCACACCTTTTATAATAATACGATTACTGCCGATTCCCGAAATTTTTGCTCCCATAGCGTTTAGTAAATGGCATAACTGCTGGACATGCGGTTCACACGCGGCATTATAAATCGTAGAAGTCCCCTGAGCGCAGGCGGCTGCCATAACAATATTTTCTGTTCCGGTAACACTTGCTTCGTCGAGCAAAATATCAGCGGCAATAAGCCCGTTTTTACAAACCAGCATATATGCCTGTTCTTCTTCATAGACCTCTACTCCCATTTCCTGTAGAGCGAGCAAATGTGTATCGATTCTTCTTTTACCTATTTTATCTCCGCCCGGAATCGGCATTTTTGCCTTTCCGCACCGGTAAAGCAAAGGAGCAACAAGAGTAATTGAAGCACGGAGCTTTGGAAAAAGCGATGTATCCAAATCATCGGCATTAATATTTTCAGCACAAATATTCCATATATGATTATCTTTTTCATCGAGCAACACTTCAACTCCAAGCCCGCGCAGAATATCAGCCATAACGAGGACATCACCAATTAAGGGAACATTTGACAGAGTGACGCGTCCTTCAGTCATCATACATGCGGCGAGGACCGGCAGGGCTTCATTCTTATTTCCTGAAGGCCGAATATTCCCGGACAATTTATGTCCGCCTTCAACTTTAAATTTATCGTTATTCAGCATTAAATAGAAAGGTTATTGGTTATTTGTCGAAGATCCGCCGAAGGAGGATTAATTGTCAGGGATTAGTGGATTTTTGGAATGATGGATTATTGTGAATCCATTTATCCATTAAACAACGCCGTTCCTATTCGTACCATTGTGCTCCCCTCTTCCACCGCGATCTTATAATCATTACTCATTCCCATTGAAAGAGTTTGAAAAAAGTTTGCACCGAACTTTTGGGATAATGAATCTCGCAATTCACGCAGCCCGCTGAAAGTTAATCTTATAATTGATTCGTTATCAGTAAATGGCGCCATGGTCATCAAACCTTTTAAATTCAGATTTTCGAGGCGGAGAATATTTTCAACGAATTGCGGAGCGCAAGCAGGCTGAATGCCTGCTTTTTGTATTTCGCCACTAACATTCACTTCGATCAAGACATCAATTTTTTTATTTAAAACAGCACATCTTTTATTAATTTCGTGTGCTGTTTTTTCAGATTCAACGGACTGGATGCAATCAAATATTTTTACGGCTTCCCTGACTTTTCTTGTTTGGAGATGACCAATCATGTGCAGTTCGATTTGTGGAAATTCATTATACAAACCTTCATCAATAAACTTTCTTTTTGCTACATCAACACGATTTTCACCAATGCAAATTGCTCCTGCAGAAATAATCTCCCGAATGTCTTCGGGAGAATTTTTCTTTGTCACCGCCATAAGTGTGACATTCCGGTCGGTAATTTTGGCAATGTCATTATTGATCTTTTCCCAATTTTCTCGTATGGACATTTATAATTTTAAAATTTAGTAATTTTATAATTT
>JAOZSF010000036.1:3805-9199 GCA_029939815.1 bacterium | reverse complement strand
GTAATTTTATAATTCCACAATTCCTAAATTCCACATTCTCTCAATTGTCTTACCCTAATGCTCCGGCAATATAATCATGAAGATAACTCACCTGCGCGGATTTTTCCTGAACAATGTTTTTCATCAAATCGCCAATTGAGATAATTCCGACAAGATCCTTACCGTCAAAAACCGGAAGATGTCTGATTCGTTTTTCTGTCATCACGGTCATACACTCTTCAATTGAAGTTTCAACAGTTGTAATAACAAGATGATCAGTCATAATTTCTCCTGCTTTAACTTCCGAAGCGCATTTACACTCAGGCAGCAGTTTTTTCAAGAGGTCCCGTTCACTAAGAATTCCCACAACAGTTTCGCCGTCTTTAACTATTACGGCTCCTATATGCTTATCATTGAGTATAGAAACGACATCAGCGACCGAATCGTTTTTCTGTACTGTAATAATTTCGCCGCCTTTTTTTGTGAGAATATCTTTAACTTTAGTCTGCATAACAACTCCTTATCTTAAAGGTTAAACATTGTAGAAATATAAAGAAACTTGCTTTTCATTTAAGTCTTAATAATTATACTCTAAAAAGTATATGAATTGCAAGCGGGTTGCAACAAATGACATAATATGATACAATATGAACCATGAACAACCAACTTATAAATTTTAACGAGGCGCGGAAGCACCTTGGAGTTTCAAGATCAACACTTTTAAGATGGCTTAAAAGCAAACGCATTTCCGGCTACAAAGCCGGTAAAAAATGGAAATTTTATATCGATGATCTCAATAAAATACTGTTGAAAGAAAATCCCGCAATTTATACCACAAACGACCGCAAAGAACTATTAAAATTGTTAAGTCCTTTGCTCCCCGAAAAAATAAAATGTAAAGATATATATTCTCCGGCTTTCTGGTGCGAATGGCAGGATATTACTCAGTGGCTGATGATTACTATTCATTTAAAAGGCAACGATGCACAAATTGTGCTAACGCAAAACAAGCCGGAAACTCTATCAAAACATTTAAAAATCCCGGTTTCAAAAGCTGAAAAAATTGACAAAATTTGGAGAATGTGGAGCGCAAGCAGTGAAATTATTCCCCCGCGGCCTGGTAAATACAGTTTTATATCAGGAACAAACGGTCACAAAATATCCACTCTTCAACTTCCGGCATTTTTTTCCAATGATATATCCGTAACATATAAATTATCAAAAAAAACAGAAAATAAAATCGCTGCCGCAACTTATTGCGATATTTATGTTTACGGCCAGCCGGACAGACATACCGCTTTCACAGCATATTCAATTTTATCTAAACTACTTTCAGAAAAAGAAATATCGCAGCTGTCTGTTTTGACATCGGAAATCGAACCTACGTATTTCATTCCCGGAACTTTACAAATATATGACAATAATCCGAAATTTTTCCCGGGTGTTAAATTTTGTCTAATTCAAATTGAAGAATTCGATTTAATGCCATCCCGCGGAATAAGCACCCCGCCATACAGAATAGCATATTCATTCGGGAAACGGAACAATAAATTAAAAGAAAGTAAGAATGTAATAATAATTAAAGCAGAATGATTTAGCGGAACAATGAAAAAAAATATTGAAAAAGTCTTACTCCGCTGGTTAGGAAAATCTAAGACCCCGCCAATTAAATTCTGGAAGCTCTTTGCCGATAAAAATGAAACGGCACGGTTTCCACAACGGGTAAAGTGGGAGCATGTCTGGAAAGAATTCGCAAAAACATACAATTCAAACAAATTTCTGATTTATAACTCATCAAAAGAACAGTTGAATTTACCGGCTGTGAAAACTTATTTCAAAGTTGAATGGGATAAATCACGTGCCACAGGAAGAGAATCCGTTTCATTGCTTGAAGAAAAGTGGTGGAAATTTGCAAAAAAACTCATGCCGGGAAAACGTCTGCTTCGGCATATAAAGTTGCCGGAATGCGAAATGCATCTCGATATATTCTGGCCTAAAACAATGATAGCGATAGAAGTTCAGGGAGAACAGCACTGGCGGCCCATAGAAATGTTTGGCGGCTATAAGACGTTTGCTGAACGGCAGGAGCGAGACGCAAGAAAAAGAAGTATTTGCGCGATGCTTGGCATAAAGCTCATAGAAGTATCCGATTACACATCTGTTTTAAGAATAAAGGAAAGAATTGAATCATATTTTTGATAAAATGATTATCGAAAAATAAATTTATGCAGCAAACAAAATGGTCGGGGCGAGAAGATTTGAACTTCCGACCTCTTGACCCCCAGTCAAGCGCGCTAACCAGACTACGCTACGCCCCGAATAATTTGCAATAGTATACAATATTCATAAATAAAAATCAATATAAAATTCATAATGAACTTTTTTTAAATTTGCCGTTGAATGTTGATTGTTGATTATTGCACATCTTCTTGTCTTATAATCTGATTTTTTGTATAATTAATTTAATGCTTAACTATACAAATATTATGAAAAAATATACCTTAATAATTAAAATTATATTTTGTGCAGCTCCCCTGCTTTTTTCCGCTTGCGATTCAGACAAAAAGAAAATGCTTGTTCCGCCAAGTGAGCCGCCGGCGCCTATGATTGTTCCGTCATCAATTAATATCCCCATCGCAAAAAAAATGGAGGAAAATGCAACTCCTGTTTCCTCTTCTATTCTTGCTTCTGATGCAACCGATGTAACAGTAGAAAACGAATCATCTGCAGTGCAGCCTGTTTCTCCTCCTGTTTCCGGAAAAGAACTTTTCCACTTATGCCGCAGCGGCGATACAATAAAATCAGTATCAGAAAAATACAATATAAATATTAATCAGTTGATGGAGTATAATAAATTAGCGCCAAACCAGTCACTTATTCCCGGCAAAAGACTTTTACTGCCGCGAGATTTAAGCAATCCGACCGCTGAAAATGAAATAACAACATATACCGTCGTTAAAGGTGACAGTTACAGCCGTATAGCAAGGAAGTTTCATATTTCACCTTCCGCGCTAATGCGTCTCAATAATGCTAAAAACAGCCGGCTTGATATCGGCGATGTTTTATACGTACCGAAATAATTGAAATTGATAATTATAATTTCAATTATATTCCCTACAGGTTATTTATTTTGTACAATGCAAAAATAAAGCGACAATGAAGACTCCACTCTACAATAAACACCTCTCTCTAAACGCCCGAATGGCTCCATTCGGCGACTGGGAAATGCCGATTCAGTATTCCGGAATTATTGATGAGCATAACCATACGCGCCACAGTGCCTGTATTTTTGATATTTGCCACATGGGTGAATTTATCATTTCGGGTAAAACCGCTGCGACAGACATTAATAAAATTCTTACTGCTAATATTTCAACATTAAAAACCAACCGTTGCAGATACTCATTTATGCTGAATGAAAACGGCGGGATTATTGATGATCTGATTACTTATAAATTATCAGACGAAAAATTTCTTGTCGTCGTTAATTCTGCAACATCTGACGGTGACGCGGAATGGATGAAAAGCCATCTTTCAACTGAAACACATTTTGAAAACATATCGGACATCACAGCAAAAATAGACATTCAGGGACCAAAGTCCCGTGAAATTCTCCAGCAATTAACTCCGGCAAATTTATCCGATCTAAAATTTTTCTGTTTTTGCGAAACAACAGTCGACAATGTAAACACAATTGTCAGCCGAACAGGTTATACAGGTGAACTCGGTTACGAATTATATATCCCTGCTAATTCCGCCGAACAGATCTGGGATAAACTCCTCGAAAATGAAAACGTTAGACCGGCCGGGCTCGGCGCGCGCGACACGCTTCGTCTTGAAGCGGGACTACCGCTCTATGGTCATGAACTTTCTTTAGAGCATAATCCCGCGGAAACCTGTTTCATGTTCGCGGTAAAATTAGACAAAGAATTTATCGGAAAAACTGCTGTCTTGAAAACCACCGACTCCGGTCCGGAAAAAAAACTGGTCGGATTAAAACTTCCCGGCAGACAAAGTCCGCGCGCGCATCAGAAAATCAAAATCCCGGACAACGCGGATGAAATTATCGGGGAAGTAACCAGCGGCTCTTTCGCGCCAACACTTGGCTACTCAATCGCTTTCGCTTATGTTAAAAGCGACTTTGCCGAGACAGGAACCGGTATTCTGATCGACACCGGACGAAAAAAACTTTCTGCCGAGGTTGTTAAGACACCTTTTTACACCAATCCTGCAGCGAGAAAATAACACCCACTTCCGTTGATATACATTAACGATTATGTTATAATGTACTATAATAATATGATATTAAGAATAAATCACTATAAATATACCGGAGATTTTAAAAAATGAATGTCCCTCTTTTAGACTTAAAAGCTCAGTTCGCTCCAATGAAAAATGAAATAATGACCGTTGTGGAAGAAATCTTCGACACTCAATATTTTATTCTTGGTCCTACTGTTTCCAACTTCGAGAAAAAATGCGCGAAATATGTCGGCACTGAATTCGCTCTCGGTGTTTCATCAGGAACTGACGCACTAATTATCGCTTTAATGGCTTTAGATATAAAACCCGGCGATGAAATTATTACTACCCCTTATACTTTTTTCGCCACCGCCGGTTCTATCGCGCGGCTCGGAGCAAAGCCGGTTTTCGTTGATATCGACCCGAAGACTTACAACATTGATGTTACAAAAATTGAGGCAGTAATAACTGATAAGACCAAAGCAATTATCCCTGTCCATCTTTACGGGCAATGTGTTGACATCGACCCGATAATTGAGATAGCGAAAAAAAATAATCTTTCCGTTGTTGAAGACGCGGCACAGGCAATCGGTTCAAAAAATAAAAAACGTAACGCGGGAACATTCGGCGAATTCGGCTGTTTCTCATTTTTCCCGTCAAAAAATCTCGGCGGTGCAGGTGACGGTGGACTCGTAACTACCAATGATGAAAAACTTTACGATAAACTTGTGAAGCTCCGCAATCACGGCAGTTATCCAAAATATTACCATGCAATGATAGGAGGAAATTTCAGATTAGATGCCCTCCAGGCCGGTGTTCTGAGCGTTAAACTTGAATACCTGAACGACTGGCATGAAGGAAGAAGAAGAAATGCGGCGTTTTATAATAAAGCTTTCAGCGCAGTTCCGCAAATCATCACTCCGGAAATCTTACCCGAAAATTATTCTATTTACAATCAGTACGTTATTCGCGTACCAAACCGCGATGAAGTACTCACAAAAATAAAAGAAGCAAACATCGGCTGTGAAATTTATTATCCTGTCCCTCTTCATTTACAGAAATGTTTTGAATACCTCGGACATAAAAAAGGCGATTTCCCTGAATCTGAAAAAGCCGCCGATGAAACTCTCGCTCTGCCAATATATCCCGAACTTACAGATGAACAGAAACAGT
>JAOZSF010000036.1:0-3705 GCA_029939815.1 bacterium | reverse complement strand
TGTTAGGTTCAGTATTTAGATAATATGGATTAAAATATGTATATGAAAATCGAAGATTTAGAAGTTTACAAAAAACTTTGCTTTTTGCATATCGAAATTTGTGAACTCTCACATAAATAGAAGGGATTAATATAAGCAGAGGTGAAGCTGCTGAAACTATTCATCATTTATATATTGCAAAACTAAAAAATTATATTACAGATTTAAATTATCTATCATATAAAGGACGCTATCAAGAATGTATTCGTATGCTTAATGGATTAGAAAAGACACTTGAACAAAAATTACCGAAGAAGGAACGTAGATGGCACTGAAATCTGACATCTGAAATCTGACACCTAAATCTTATTTTCTCGGATGCGCTTTTTCATACGCCTTTTTCAATCTGTCAGGCGTAACGTGGGTATAAATCTGAGTTGTTGATAAACTCGCGTGACCAAGCAGTTCCTGCACGCTTCTTAAATCAGCACCTGCATCAAGCATGTGAGTCGCAAAGCTATGCCGTAAAATATGAGGAGTTACATCCCTGTTTATTCCGGCTATTTTTGCAAGTGTGCTGATGTCTGTTTGAACAGTCTTAACATTCAACTGTTTTCCGAATTTATTTCTAAAAATATATTCAACAGAACTTCTTCTATCGTAACCGGCATCCCCAATATAATTTTTCAACATCGAAAGTGCCGCGCTGCCAAGCATAACCAATCTTTCTTTATTACCTTTTCCAATAACGCGAACAATACCTTCCCGCCACTGAATTTGATTGTGTTTCAGACTAACGACTTCGGAGACTCTCATCCCCGTGCTGTATAAAACTTCTATCAGCGCGTAAATTCTTTTTCCAATAAATGTTTCCCGGTCAATCGCGTTTACAAGCCGGTCAATCTCTTTAATAGTCAGAAATTTAGGCAAAGGTTTATTGAGTTTTGGTGCGTTAATATTATCAGTTGGAGTTTTTTGAATATCCCCCTGGCGGAAAAGGTATTTAAAAAAAGAGCGCAGCGCGGATAATTTCCGCGCAACGCTTCTTCTTGATATTCCCGAAACAATCATTGTCGATAAATATTCACGAATAGTTGCCGGACTGATTTTCTCGACATCCTTCAGCAAATAATCATATTCATCCTCCAAAAAAATCTTAAACTGATTTATATCACGTTTATAACCCGCGGAAGTATGGACACTGTACTGTTTTTCAAGTTTTAAGTATCTTAAGAATTTATTTAGCGCGTCATCAAAATTCATAAATCAATTTTTCTGATTAAGTATAGATGAAATTAGTTTCGATATCAGAAAGACCGACTGCGTTTTTATCTTTATCAGAAAGGATTACTTCATTCTCCGAGACAGACCATTCGATTCCAATACCGGAATCGTTCCACAGCAGTCCCCTCTCATTTTCTTTTGAATAATAATTCGTACATTTGTAATGAAAAACGGCTAAATCGCTCAGCACGCAGAATCCGTGTGCAAAACCGGGAGGTACATACATTGATTTTCCGTTTTCGGCAGAAAGTTTATGCCCCGCCCATTTACCAAAATATGGTGAGCCTTTACGAATATCAACAGCGACATCAAACACTTCACCAACAACCACGCGTACAAGTTTCCCCTGCGCCATTGGGTCGAGTTGGTAATGGAGTCCGCGCAGGACATTTTTAGTTGAGCTACTCATATTGTCCTGAACAAAATCAACATTGATGCCGTTTGCGGCAAATTCGTTTTTTTTATACGTTTCAAAAAAGAAGCCGCGTGCATCGCCAAGGATATCGGGTTCGATTACAATTACATCCGGGATTTCAAGTTTTACAAATTTCATGTTTTTAAATTATGAGATATATGGGAATTATGAATTAGTAGTTCGATTTATTTTATTCCAAAAAGCCATAAGTAAAATGGCTGAAACAACAGCTATTATTGTTGATATTATCGCCGGAAGATTATCGCCGTACAACCAATAACCGGTTGCGAACAAAGTTGCATAAACCGCCGCACAGCCGATAAACATACAAAGAATTCCAAGCGGCAAATTTTCTGCCGGAGCTTTTGGTTTTATTGCTTGTCCTTCAGCTTCAGCTTTATCAAAAACTTTTTTCCACCCCGGACCGCCCGGATTAATTAATTCGCAAAAACTTCGTAGTTTTTTATCATCAGTCGGACGCGTAATTAAAGTAGCCGCGATCCAGCAAATTGTAGTTATAGCCACGCCGATAACTAATTTTTGCCAATCTTCCAAAACGAGTCCCGGCATTACAATACTATGAAGGAATTGAAAATAGACAGCGACTAAAAATGAAACTATCATCGCTGTAATTTCACTCACAGCATTAATTCTCCACCAAAACCATCTTAAGATAAATAGCAAACCTGTACCCGCGCCAATCTGCAGCAAAATTTGGAAAGATTGTAAAGCGTCAGTAAGTAAAAGAGCCAGTCCGGCAGCCAAAACCATTAAGACAACAGTTGATATTCTGCCGATCCAAACAAGTTCTTTTTGCGATGCTTCCGGTTTTACAAATCGCAGGTACCAGTCATTAACCACATAAGAAGAACCCCAGTTCAGGTGAGTTGAGATAGTTGACATGTAAGCCGCAATTAGCGATGTAAGCACAAGACCTATCCATCCCGGTTTAAGAAAGGTCAGCATTGCCGGATAAGCGGTATCATCAGCTATAATTGATGGATCAGCATTTGGAAATGCGGTTTTAATTGACGCGATGTCCGGGAAAACTATCATCGAGCACAAAGCTACAATAATCCAGGGCCATGGTCGCAAAGCATAATGGGCAATATTAAAAAATAATGTAGCTCCGGTAGCGTGCTTTTCGTTTTTCGCCGCGAGCATTCTCTGAACAAGATATCCGCCACCGCCGGGTTCCGCGCCCGGATACCACACGCTCCACCATTGAACGGCAATAGGAATAATAAAAAGAGTTATAAGAGTATTTCTACTTTCCGGTGTAGAAAAATCAAATTTCGGTAGAATTGATAATTTGTCTGCAAGTTCAGGCGTAGCAGGATTTTTAAAATGCGCGAGCATTCCTGACAATCCGCCGACTTGTGGAAGTTTAAGCGCGAAATACGCAGCGGCAACAGCACCAACCATTGCGATAATAAAAAGTAGAAAATCAGTTATAAGCACGCCTTTAAACCCGCCCAATGAACTAAAAATAACGGTAATCAGCGAAGCCCAGATAATACAATTTATCGGGCTTAATCCCAGCATCACGCCACCGATTTTTATTGCCGCGAGAGAAACCATTGCCATAATCATCACATTAAAAAATACACCGAGATAAATTGCTCTGAACCCGCGTAAAAATGCTGCTGTTTTTCCGCTGTACCGTATTTCATAAAACTCAACATCAGTTACCGCATTCGACCGTCTCCACAATCTCGCGTAAATAAAAACCGTCAGCATTCCGGTAATTAAAAATGCAAACCATGCCCAGTTGCCTGCAACCCCTCTTACACGAACCAGGTTGGTTACAAAGTTAGGTGTATCAGTAGAAAAAGTAGTTGCAACCATAGAAAAACCGAGCAGCCACCACGGCATATTTCTACCCGCGAGAAAAAAGTCGGATTCACTTTTTCCGGCTTGCTTTGATACAACGACTCCAACGATCAAAGCAATCGCAAAAAAGCCGAAAATCATTGTCCAGTCAATCATTTGTAAATTCATATTAACTCCTTCTTTATTTTACCATT
>JAOZSF010000035.1 GCA_029939815.1 bacterium | reverse complement strand
CGAAAAATATAAAATTAAAGATTCCCGGAGTTGATAAATTAAATATTAAAGAATATATTTTTAATGAAACTAATTCCAAAACTGATGAATCCGGTTTCCCTCTGCCGGAAAAGTTTACCGTTTTGGAACTGAAAAAAGGAATTATTTGTCCCGGGAATACAGTCTTGATATTGACTACTGATGTAACCAAAGAAGAGTTAAAAGAACTTCTAATACAACACTGCAAATTTTATTAGAAAATATAAAATTTTCTGTTGCTCTGCAACAGCACAGTAAATGTCTCGCCGCGTTTACTATCTTTTTGCACGATCCTTTATTACTGTACTCCATAGGGGGAGTTACAGGGTGCAGCCCTGCGTTATTTCATTGCGTGGTAAAAAACTATTTTGTGGTTAGGAAATTAAGGTAAACCGATTGCAAATTTTCTTTAAGATATTTTGCTTGTGATGCCGAGAGAGGTGATTTAGTTGAAACACCGATTTTCGGAATTGAAATACTTTTGTTCATTTTAATTTTCAACTCATTCCCAACTTTTTCGAGCCAGGTTGTATCACTTTTTAATGATTCAAACGCCACCCTTATCGAATTTTTAGGGAGATTCATAGCTAAATAATCGTAAAGCATTACATAAGCGCGCGCGCAATCGGCCAAATTTTTAGGCAAGAATTTTCCTGCATCCGGCAGGGGATCGGAACAGTTGATTTCTTTTTTCAATCTGTGCCATTGATTAGCGACTTCTTCTTTTTGTATTGTTGAGCCATTCAAGCTTGTAAATAAGCCCACAGGTTCACGAATTACCGCTGTAATCAATGCATTCGGACAAATAGAGTGGTAAAGATTACACCTGCCGATTTGGATGAATTTAACCAAATCCCATCCTTGTTTTGTAAGAACATCTTCAAGCCATTTCGATTTGGTATTTTTGTCAGGAAAAATAGGAAGACGACGATGTTCACGAATTCCTCTCGCGGAAGAATCGCGACGAACAAGCTGATCTTTCCAATCGGTACCGATTTTTGTATCGACACCACCTTCCCAGCGAAACGGTTCAAGGCAGACGAATCGAAAGCCGCATGCTTTTGCTGCGATTAGCGAGGCGAGTTTTGTTCCTGAGCGATTAATTCCGAGGATAATAAGTTTAGTATTCATAGGATTTAAATTTAGAAATCGTCTTTGCTTAAGAAGTCTTTTAAATGAATATGATTAATTCCCTGATATGCACTTTGCACCGGGTCCATTGAAATAACCGTTTTAGGCAAATTATCGTTAATAGAAATTAGATTACCGAATTCACGTTCGAAAGTTTTTTTATTTGAGATTAGATATGTGACTTGTACATACTGTTTTTTGCCGGCTTTTTCACAGATGAAATCGATTTCTTTATTTCCACTTATCCCAACATTTATTTTGTAGCCGAGTCTTCTTAAATTGACGTACACGATATTTTCGAGGATTTTATTTATATCTTTTGATGTAAAATTCACAATAGTATGTCTTAATCCCAAATCTTCAAAATAATATTTTTCTCCTATCTCGAATATTTTCTTTCCTGTAATATTTGCACGCTGAACTTTGAAAATTAAAAAGGCCGATGTCAAATAAGAAAGATAATTTAAAACGACATTTGGTGATATGCTTGATCTTTGAGATTTAAGATAATCACTTATTTTTTTTGCCGATACGATACTGCCGATATTATCTGCTACATATTGTACGAGCCGTTCAAGAAAGGCGGCATTACGGATGTTATATCGTTTGATAATATCTTTTAGTAAAATAGTATTATAAATATTTTTTAAGTATTCAAAAACAATATCTTCGTTTAATGTTAAATTTCTTAGAAAAGGCATTCCACCAAATTTCATATATTGATTTAAAGATACATCCGAATTATTTAGTTTGTGGAATTTAAGAAATTCTATATATGATAATCCAAAAACTTCTATCTCAATATAGCGTCCACTTAACGTTGAGGCCAATTCTCCGGACAGCATATTAGCATTACTGCCTGTACAATAAATATCATAATTACCGGATGCGTGAAAGTGGCGAACAGCTTTTTCGAATTGTTGAATTTCCTGAATTTCGTCAATAAAAAGGTACGTTTTTTTAGAAGTTGTTTTTTTCGATACATACTTTATAAGTTCAGAATAATTTGTAAGATGATCAAAATCATGTAACTCTTTATTTATGTAAATAATATTTTCGGCGCCGCTGTTTTTTACTATATCCATCAATTGGAACAATAAATAACTTTTACCTACACGCCTTTGACCAACTATACATTTAATGATATTTTTATCAATAAACGGTAGTATTTTTTTTGAATAAGCCGGTCTGTTAATATATTTCTTTATCATAGTAGATTTTAATTATACTTAAAACTTTATTAAAAAAGCATGTAAGTTTTAATTATACTTAAAACTATTTTAAGTGTCAATAGCGAATTACAGAAAATACCCGGTTTTGGGATGATGACTGTTGCCGGGTTTTCCGCAGCCATCGGCAGCGGCTACAAAAGATAGTAACAAAAGTATCTTGCTTTTGATTTATTCCGCAGCCATCGGCAGCGGCTACAAAAGATAGTAACAAAAGTATCTTGCTTTTGATTTATTCCACAGCTACTGGCAGCGGCTAAAAAGGAATAGCTATTCATAAAAGCGGTTTTAATATTTTTTTAATCCGGTTAATTGTTTCTTCAGAATATTCGGATTTTGGTTTTTTGGCTCGATTTATGTCAATTTCTTCAGCAGTTTTGTTTGATGCAGGTTTAACTCCAAGCCATTTACATAATTTATCACGCGCCTCAGCAGGGGATTTTAATATATCATCAAAATTTAATTCATAATATTTACCGGAATTAAAATTCTGACTGCAAAATTCTAACGCGTTTTTTAATTGAAATAATGTAGTGTATGCATTGTGAATTTCAGGAGGGTCCTTTAATATCTGCTCAATTGTCAGCCCGGCGGAACGATACGCAAGCGGAAGTGTTACACGGCCAACCTGATTGTCTAATCGCGCGGTCATGTGAGTTCTTCTCAGACAAGTTTCCACCGGATCTCTTAACATGTGAACATAACGCGCGTTTGGAAAAGCGGCGTTGATTTCCGGAAGTAGGAGCAGACTTTCGGGCAGTTTAAATCCCCATAATATTTCATTTACCGGTATCCCGGTAGATGAAATATATTCATCAAGCATTTTTGCGGCGGCAAGTTTTAACTGCGCTGCAATTATGTTTTTTTGCCACTGTGCTTTACATTTATATTTTTCGATTACTGATTGATAAACCGCAATAACAATGTCCATACAATCACCGGAAATATTTACATCGTTACCGAGAAAAATTCCGCAGTCACCGGCAATCAATGAAAGCAGGCGCGAACCGCCTCCGCCCTTACCGAGAAGAACAACGGGGGAGTCAAGTATTCCGATAATTTCGGGATTTATTTTTTTTATTTCTTCATTCGGGTCGGTCCATTTATCGTAATGAGTAACGATAGAATCGAAAGGGGTGATTTTATCCCATTTTCTGCTTACGTATTCGTCACAGCATGCTTTATCGGCTTTGTAGGCGTAATTAAGGCGGTCTTTAATTTTCGGTGAGTCCATTATTCTTTGAATAATTTTCCCGTTCCCGTCTCTGTATTTATGAATGCTCGGAGCGTTAATTATATAGCATTTATTTCCGTTCTCAATTGCCGTTAAAACCATGTCGGTGCCAATGCCGTGAATTCCTACAATGTTTTCATCAGCTTTCGGATTCAGTTTACGGCGGAAGATCATCAGATGTTCATCAACGCTGGTTGCTTCAACAAATTTATCACCATTTTTGAATGTGTTGCAAAAATTATTCGGGTCACTGTAATGCCCGGCGGGAACGCCGGTTTTATCGAGTCCGGCGACGCCGAGGATTCCCCATTCAGGATTTGATTTTTCGATTTCTTCAATAGCGGTTTCTAATTCAGTCTGCCATCCCGCGGGAAGAAAAGTATCTTCATGAACAATTACGATGATTTCATTGTTTGATTTTTCTATTCCCGCGTTCATTGCATGAGCGAGCGAGTCGTAATTCAGGTTTTTGAAATTATCGATAGTGATCAGTTCGTTCAGATTATTTTTAACATCTTCGGAGGCGAGGATATTTTGTTCATATTCATCTGAAAATCGAACGATGACAAAACTGAGCGGAATTTTCGGTAAACGGTTAGATTTTTTAATTTTAGGAAATTGTCTGCCGAAGATTTTTCTTCTGACTCTTTTTAAAATATAAGTTATGTAATTTATAATTCTTTTCATAATATTCCCATTTTATAAAATAGGGGAAGGGATTTTATCGTGCTATGATTATGTCTAAAATGACGAACTGAATAAATACCGGAATTCATTGAAAAATCGTTGGATCAATCTTAAATCTTCAGTCACAATACTGGCTGTTCCATCCATCTCCTGTTTGAAATCAAGTTTTTTGTTGAATGTTGTGTTCAATCCATCGGGTAGTTCTACATTTACGAGGAACTGGTCGTTTTGCGGCATGAGCGAAATTGAAGCGACTTCGCCTTTTACAAATCCGTATTCTCTGCATGGATAGTTATCGCATTGAATATTAACTTTCTGGCCTTTCTTTACTTTCCCTGAACCGGCGATAGGGAGATAAACTTTCCCGATAATATTATGTGATTTTGGGACGACAGTCATAACATCATCTCCGGCATTAACGAACTGATTATTGCTCCAGAAGTCAAAGAAGGAGACATTGCCTTTTATTGCCGCGATGAGAACATATTTATAATTCCATTCATCGAGTTGACTTTCCAATCTTTTATAAGTAAGTTGAATAGATAGAATGAGATTATTTTTCACATATTTTATATCACCTTTGACATAGGCCATAGTATCCAGTTTTTTTTTGAATTCGACTTCAATATCCGCAAGTTCCATTTCAGAAAGCAACCCTTTTTTAAAAAGTATTTTACTGCTTGTGTATTTCTTTTCCGCGACCTTAAGATCTTTAGTAAGAAGAACTTTTTGATAAACAAGTTTGCTTATTTCGTCTCCATAAGTCGGAGAAATACCTTCTAAGTTGTCGTTGTTTTCGTGTTCTAGTATAAGTTTTAACGAATTTATATTTTTTATAAATTCCGTGTAAGTATCCTGCAATTCACCAAGTGATGCTGTTCGGTCAAACACAATATTTGTAATGCTTCCCGGGTTTTTCAGAAAAGATTTAAACTTTTCCATCTTTTTCTTTAATACAAAAACGTCTTCTATATTCGCGGGATTTTCTATAACGGCAAGTATTTTTCCGGGAGTTACCGGGTCGTGATCCTTAACGTAAAGTGTAAGTTTACCATTTGAACGTGCAACAACTTTAATCGGCGGAGTTTGTGATATGATTGTAACCCTTGCTTTTATAACATCGGGATATTTTATAAGCCACGATACTCCTAGAAGCATTAATATTGTGATAAAAACTATCGTAATCCCGCTACGCACAATCCAATGGGGGACATAGTTCATCACTTCCTGAACTTCATCACTTTTGGTGTACAAATCTAAATCATCGGTCATGTTCCTAACTCCAATTGATTTTTGACTAAATTATAATACGCGCCGCGAGCGGCAGTAAGGTCCTGATGAGTACCTGACTCAGTAATTCTACCTTTTTCTAGAACTAATATTTGATCGGCTTTTTTAACCGTACTCAATCGATGAGCAATAACGATCACAGTTTTCCCCTTGAAGAATTCCTCAAGGTTTTCCATGATCACGCGTTCGTTGTAAGCATCAAGTGAACTGGTTGCCTCATCAAAGAATAAATATTCCGGACCTTTATAAACCGCTCTTGCGATTAAAATTCTTTGTTTTTGTCCCTGACTTAATCCATGCCCGTCAGGGCCTATTTTTGTGTTATAACTCAACGGCATCGATTCAATAAAATCTTGAAGGTGTGCGATGCGAACCGCACGGACAAGTTTAGCGGCATCAATATTTTCATCACCGAGAGCGATGTTGCTTGCAACAGTATCGGAGAAGATATAACCGTCCTGCATAACCACTCCGCATTTACCGCGCCACAATCTGCCGTTAATATTTTTCAGACGAGAAGGACCGATCCTAAACTCCCCGTCATCCGGTTCGTAAAATTTCAGCAGAAGTTTCATTAGCGTTGTTTTTCCACTTCCGCTGGAGCCGACGATAGCGGTAATTTTACCTTCCGGAATTGTTGCTATTATGTTATTAAGCACCTTCTCGGATTCAGGTCCCGGATAGCTGAAACTAACTCCGTTAACATGAATCGTGTGGTCATCAGGAAACGCGGCGTATCCAATGTCATCGGGAGTTTCTTCTTCATCTTTGGCGGAATGTATTTCAGATAATCGCTCGGAACTTAGTTTTGCGTCCTGAGCTGAATGAATGAAATTAATTATCTGGTCAATGGGTCCACTCAACTGTCCGATAATATATTGAACAGCGAGCATCATTCCGAGAGTCATATTCCCGTCAATAACTTCTTTAGCAGCGAGAAAGGAAACGAGAATATCTTTACCTTTGAGAAGGAAAAGCATCCCGGCCTGTTGATACTGACTTAAAGCGAGACTTTTAACATTGAGTTTAAAGAGGGCGGCCTGAACATGTTCCCACTCCCAGCGTTTAATTTTTTCACTATTGTTAAGTTTAAGCTCAGGCATCCCCTGAATCAGCTGAACAAGTTTATTCTGATTCTCGGCTCTTTTGACAAACCGTTTATAATCTAACGCGCTGCGCCTCTTGAGGAAAATTAAAAGCCAGCCAATCGCGAGTAATGTTCCGGCGGCAAAAACAGCGAGGATTACAGGGCTGTAAATCGCAAGTACAATAGAAAAAACAACGAGATTTACCATCGAGAAAACTGTGCTCAAACTGGCGGAAGTTAGAAAATGCTCGATGCGACGGTGATCATCTATTCTTTGTAATAAATCGCCAACGGTTCGTGTGTCAAAAAACGGCATCGGTAACTTCATCATCTTTGTAAGGAAATCAGAGATTATCGAGATGTTTACCCGAGCGCCGATGTGAAGTAAAATCCAACTTCGAATAAAACTTACGGATGTCTGACTTGCGAAGAGCATCAACTGTGCAAGCAGGACAGTATAAACAAAGCCGATATTTTGATTAGCTATCCCGACGTCAACAATAGCCTGAGTAAGAAAAGGGAAAATAAGCGCGAGAATACTTCCGAGCAGCATCCCGAGAAACAATTGGAATAAGAATTTTTTGTAAACGAGAAGATATGATAAAATAAATTTTATTCCGTTTTTACGCGGCGCTTCCTCATCTTCCTCATTCAAAAAATCCGGTGTTGTCTCAACTAATAATACTATTCCTTCGTCATCACCGGCAACCGACCAACCTTTTAGGAATTCTTCCCGGCTATAAGTAAGCAATCCATGAGCAGGATCAGCGACAAAAATTTTCTTTTTTTTAGTTTTATAAACTACAATAAAATGATCTTGGTTCCAGTGCGCGACACACGGGAGCGGGACTTCATCGATCAATTTTTCGTAAGGTAATCGCGCGGCGAGAGTACGCAAACCGATACTTTCAGCAGCATCACTGATACCGAGAAGTGAAACACCCGCCCGTGCGATGTTACACCTTTGACGTAAAGTTTGAAGCGGAATATTTTGCCCATAATACTTTGCGATCATGCGAAGACAGGTTGGTCCGCAATCAGATGCATCATGTTGTTTGTAAAATGGAAATTTCAAATTTAATCCTTAAATATTATTTATAATAATTATTGTTTTCAATCAAGAGTTACAATTCCTTCCCGGATGGCAAACATTACAAGATCGGCATTAGTAGATATACCAAGCTTTTCCATGATATTTTGTCTGTGTTTTGATATTGTCCCCGGTGTTGCATATAGCTGCCGGGCTATTTGCTGTCTTGACAAACCTTTAGCGATCAATTTTAGCACTTCAGTTTCTTTATCGGTTAAAATTGATAACACGCTGTTTTCAATTTTTGAAAGTTTTTTTATATAGTCGCTTACAACATCCTGTGTTAAGCGTTCAGAGACATAAACGCTGCCATTAACAATTCTGTGTATTGCGCGTACGAGTTCATTAATAACGCATTCTTTCAACAAATACCCTTTGGCTCCCGCTTTCAGCATTTTTTGAACGTACTGGATTTCTGAATGAGCAGACAAAGCGAGTATTTTTTTACCGAATTTTTCAACCATTTTTGCCGTTGTTTCAATTCCGTCTAAGCCCGGCATTTCAACATCCATGATAATAATATCGGCTTCATATTCGCAGATCATTTCAAGAGCCTGCTTACCATTATCAGCTTCGCCGATTACTTCCATATCGGCTTCGCTGTTAATAATAGATTTTAGTCCTTCGCGAACTATGCTATGATCATCAACCAGAAAAACCTGTATACACATTTATACCTCCATGTTATTCTACTCGTTAGAAAATCTCGGCAATTCTACTATGAACCTGGCTCCCATTCCAAGTTCACTTTCACACCATACCCGTCCCTGCAATTTATCGACCAGCTTTTTTACTATAGACAAGCCAAGCCCCGTTGAATGTTCTCCTCCGGTCGGCTTGGCAGTTAATTTAGAGAAGCGTTTAAAAAGTGATTCTTTATCTTTATCTGAAAGACCCGGTCCTTCATCTTTCACGGAGAACTGCACCAAGGTACCTGTTTGTTGTAAAGAAACGGTAACAGTTGTTTCGTGAGGAGCAAACTTAACAGCGTTAGAAACAAGGTTATCAATTATTTGTTTTGAGGCTACCGGATCAGAAAAAACAGTAACTTTTTCACCATCACTTTCGTATTGAATATCAATATTTTTCTCTTTAGCTTTCAACAAATAATATTCAACTACATCGTTCGTAATTGCTTTAATATCAATTATTTCGGGACATAAAATCAACTTTTCAGATTCAAATTCTTCACTTTGAAGCATCTTATTAACTATGCTCAACATATCATCAGCTGTTTTTGTCACGTTGCCCATGAATTTTATAACCAATTCCGATGGCATGTCCGATAATGAACTTTCTATGTGCTGAGATGTTAACAGTATAGCTCCAAGAGGATTTTTTAAGTCATGAGCCGCAATTCCAAGTATCTCATTTTTCTCGGAAATCGCTTCACTCAACTGCTCATTTAATTTTGCAAGTTCCACCGTTTTTAAACGATACAATTCCGCCTCACGTTTGGCAGTTTCAACTTCATGCACCGCCTGCAGTTTTTTAAATGTCTTGTCAGATTCCTCATTAAATATTTCTTCTTTGAAACGTTGGTGCGCGCGAAGATGATTCAATGTTTGTCGCAATAAACCTAATTGTTCCGATGCGTAAGAAAGCGAGAGATGGATGCGATAGAGCAATTCACGCGCTCCAAGTTCTTCAGCCAATCTTAACGAGCGGCGGAGATAATCCAAAGCTTTTTCCGGCTCCTGCTGTCCAACATAAATTTCTCCTATGCCGAGAAGCGCCTCCGACTGCCTGTGTTTGTATCCAACCTTTTCCGCCAATTCGAAACTTTCATTAAAATATTCAAGCGCGATGGATGTTTTTCCCTGCGCTGAATATACATTAGCTATGTCGCTTAATGTATTTGATGCTGTATATCCATCGCCGGAAAAACGTGTGATTTCAAGACTGGTTTTTAAATTGTCAAGCGCCGTGTCATAATCGCCGGATTTAAAATATGAACCGCCTATGCTGTCAAGTGTTACCGCTTCACTTCTTTTATCGCCAAGTTCGTGCCAGATTTCCAGACTTTTACCAAGGTAATCAAGAGCGGTTGCAGCATCATCTGACTCAAGATAGAGTAAGCCGATATTATTTAAGACTTCAGCTTCATTTCGCCGAATATTTATTAAACGGCATATATTCAAACTATTGAGAAAAAATTCAAGTGCTTTTGGGAAATGTCCGATTTGGCGATACACTACGCCTATGTTGCTCAATATACTCGCTTCACGATAACGATCATTTAACTTTTGTATTATCGGCAGACTTTTCTGGTAAGACTCAAGCGCCTTAGGATACATCCCAATATCTTTATAAACTAACCCTATATTGGTAAGTGTATTCGCTTGACCGCGCTCGTCATTTAATATTTTTTTAAGACTAAAACTTTTCTCGAAATATTCCAGCGCAGTTTCATGTTCGCCCAAATGTCTGTAGGCAGTCCCCATATTATTCAGAATTACTGACTGGGCATGTTCATCGTTTAGCTGCTGAACTATTGATAAACCTTGCCGGTATAACTCAATCGCCTGATCGTAATTACCAAAGCTGAGATGTATATTTGCAACCTTTTTCAACAAATCAGCTTCGCGTTCTTCTATATTAAGTTCACGTACAATTGCAAGACTTTGCTGATAAAAATCTAACGCGGCTTTATAATCACCGGAATTCTTTTGGATTTGTCCCATTAATTCCAAAACTTCTGATTGCTTTTGGCGGTCTTTTATTTCATCGGATAAAACTAACGCGTTCGCAGCGGCTTCTATTGCTTTAGTGTATTCCGCGTGAACATTCCAGATCGATGCCTGTACATACGAACTGAAAGCTACTCCTTTATGATAATCTAATCGGGTGGCTATGCTTCCGGATTCTTCAACAAGTTTCAATGCTTCAGAAATATTTTCTTTTATTTCAAATGCGAGCGCATTGAGTATATCAACCCGCTCAGTCCCATCGGGTTCTGTTTTCAACCGGTTTTTAAGCTCATTTACTAACAAAGTCATATTGCTTAGCATCAAAAGTATGAAATTTTAATTTGCCCTATTTAGCCGCAAGGGCTATCACCAATTCATCGTCTACTTCGTTACAAAAGGTTCGGCGTATCAAAACACACCTTCCAAGCCTTGTATTCGGCGTATTGGTAATAATCGCCGGAACTGGCTTAATATGCATTTTCTTTAATTATCTCCAATAATATAAATCAACATATTATAGCAGAGTTGCTATTAATACGCAATATATAGGATGATATTTTTAGGTCGTTTTGCATAAAAACAAGCATTTTCAACTCTTGAATATACCATTTTCAAAAGTGATTTTAGGTAATTATATACATTTATGATAAAAAAATCTATCTCGTAAATAACGATACTGACATAGTTTACATTCCGGAATATGTTTTTTATACCAATTGTTGTAATAAAAATATACCAACAATTGGTATATAAAAATTACAACTTTTATCTGAAAAATTACAACTTTTACCATTGATTTCATTTCTTTATTGGTTTATAATTGTCGCAAAGCTTGAAAAAGCAGTTGCATTACAGTAAAAAAGGACACTATATAATTATATAATATATATATATATAGTAAAAATTAATTAACAATTACACGGAGACAAAAAAATGAAAAATCTCAACACACTCAAAAACGAAAGAATTATTGTAGAAC
>JAOZSF010000034.1:9049-11439 GCA_029939815.1 bacterium | reverse complement strand
GGTAGCGGCGGTAAGACTTGAACTTACGACCTTCGGATTATGATTCCGCTGCTCTAACCAACTGAGCTACGCCGCCGTAAAATTATTGCGAGGCAGATTATATCAAAAAAGTTTTTATAAGTCAACTTGAATTATATTGTAGTTTTTACCTGTTAATTATTTGTTATGGCCTCAATTATTCTTATAGACGATTATGATCATTTCCGCATGATAATAAATATGATGCTGGAAAATTCAGGACATAAAGTCCGCCTTGCTGCTAATGGACAGGAAGGTCTGGAATTATTTAGAGATGAGCCTGCGGATATTGTTCTCACAGATTTACACATGCCCGGAATGAGCGGAATAGATATAATTCATGAATTAAGAGCCCTTTCAGACGAAGTGAAAATTGTTGTTATGTCAGGTTTTCTGGATCAGTCCAGAAATGCTAAAAAAATGGGTGCTGATATGTTCATCACCAAACCTGTAAGTTCAAAAAAACTGTTGGCCGCGATTAACACGCTTCTTGCTTAATTTTTTGTTTAAATGATCTCACTCCGGTAGATGCAACAATTCCGACCTCAGCGAGGTCGGCTACAGAATACAATAATAATCTCCACTGCTGATTTTTGCAGCCCCCAGCATGCGCGGGGCACGCGTTGCCGTTGGCTTTGGAAAATTCCAACCTCCGCGAGGTCAGTTACAACTTTTCACCAATAACGTTTCACAATAAAATAAATCAGGAGTGAACAGAGTGAGTTAACCGATAAATCGGGATTGTAAACCTGACCCCATTTTATTCTATTTTTTCAATCCGGTTTCCGCCTTTTTCAAGCCGTCAATTGCCGCAGCGCAATTCAGGTCAAAATCCAATGCCTTCTTAAACATAAGCCTTGCAGATTCATAGTTTTTTTGCGCGAGATAAGTATAACCAAGTGTTGCAAGAGTGACCGGAGAATCCGGTTTTATGGATAGTTCTGTAATTGCTTCTGCTTGTGCATCATTGAATTTCCCGAGCAGCAGATAAATATACGCTTTACTTCCGTGAATATCCGGTATTTTCGCATCCTGTCTTAAAATTCTATCGTACCACATAATCGCTTCATTCGCGTATCTTTCATTTATTTGATCAGAGGATTTTGCCAAATTCATCAACAAATCCGCGACATCAATTTTAAGTTTAATGTTATCCGGCGAAGCATCAGCAGCGCTTTTCAGCGCACTAACCGCCTCTTCATTTTTATTTAATTTAAGTAATATTTGTCCTTGTATTTTTTTTATATTGGAATAAAGGTCATTCAAAGTTACTATATCCATCGCGGCTAATTCTGCAGCTGCTGTGGCTTCATTGTAAGCGGAATTAAGGTCATCAAGTTCAACAAATCGAACTGCCATTTGATAGTGAGCTTTAGCTCTCCAGAATCTATCTTTTGTTTTTGAGAGGATCCATTTAAGGTGAGAAATCGCACGCTGGTTTTCATTTTTAGTTTTCCCGCATGTTTTTGCAAGATGAAAATGAACATATATTGAGTCGGGAAAAAATTTCAAAGCTTTATGCCATACAGCATTTGCCTGCGAAATTTTGTTTTGAAGTACATAACTATTCCCAAGACCATACCGGAAGCCGTAATTGCACGGTTCCTGCTCGACAAGTTTTTCATATAAGTTTTGAAGCCAACTCAGAGTAATCCCGGACTCTTTATTTTCTTTTGCGGTATCCAGCCAATAAGTATGATAAATCAGCGACGTTGCCGAAGCAATTTGATTAAAAGTAAAAAGCTGATCGGAAGTAAACCCCTGTTTTTTTACCCACTTGGTTCTATAGCGCGAAAGATAATCACTATATAAATATTTGAGGTCATCAGGCGGAGCTGATTCAGGTAATCCGGTTGGCATATAATCAACAAATGAAAGTTTTGAGATATTAGCATACGATTTATTAACTTTATCGAGCAAAATATTCATTGCTCTAATATTATTGTTGGATAATGAATCTAAAAAATTGAGTCTGTTTGTTAAATATATATTATTCAAATCAAAGTACGCCTGACGCGCCGCAAGCGGTTCACATGTTTCTCTCTTCCTTTTCCACTCAATTAAATATTTCCTGCCTTTTACAGGGTCAACTAATGCTAATTCCATCAGCTTACCCATTTCGTTTTCCGCGCTGTTATACATTGCAAGACTAACAACATAGTTACTCGCGGCAAATTGATTGTTTGCGTATTCAATTACGGAAAAAACGTTTGACAATTTTTCGGAGCCAACAGGCGTTAAAGCAAGTTTCCCGTATCCTTTTCCATAGCTGATACTTGCGAATGCCAGAAGGATTATTATGTAAGATAGTTTCATGGATTTATGGATTTATGGATTTATGGATTTATGGATTTATGGATTTATGGATTTAT